>NZ_BAABAT010000057.1:0-59089 GCF_039537565.1 Dactylosporangium darangshiense | reverse complement strand
GTTCGCAGAGCCTTCGGATTCCACTCTGCCGAAGCCATCATCGCCCTCGCCATGCTCAGCCTCAGCGGATACCGCCCCGTACTCCCCAGATGACCACCAACTGGCCCACGGATCAGTCAGGAGGGCCTCTTTTGGTCGGCGGCGGCGTGCGCCAGGCTGATGTTGCCGGAGACCTGGTTGTGCGCGGTGTTGATGGCGGCCAGCGCCGACTCGATCTCGGGTGGCGGGTCGATGCCGGTGATCAGCACCGCGTCGAGCGCGATGCCGTACCGGGCGGCGGCCGAGGCGCACTCCGCGTTCATGTGGTCGTTGAGATCGCTCAGGTTCTTGCGCAGGTCGTTGATCGAGATCGCCTGCGCGGCGTCGAGATCCGCGGTACCGTCGCCCGTCCCCTGCCCCTGCGGTGCCGAGAAGTTGGCCACCCGGTCCCGCAGGACCGACACGAAGTAGCCCATGACGTGCGACACCGGATCCTTGACGCCGAACAGGTAGGCGTACAGGTTCCGCTCGGAGATCGTGTACCGCAACTGCCCGGTGAACCCGGTGTTCAGCTGATCCTTCGTCACCGCGTCGAGCACGGTGCCGCCGTGGTTGGCCTCAGGTCGTCGGGGTCGAAGGCGATGGACACGATGACCGTCGCGATCGACGCCTTGTGCACGGTCTGCCAGGGCCATTTGCGGTGTACGCCCGGGTGGACCACCCGCACCTGCGGATAGACGTATCGGTCGGCCTCCTCGGGGCTGAGCGACTGCGTGATCGGGTCATCGAGCGTCGTCGCCGTGCCCAGGCGCCGCGCCCGGCCGAAGGTGGTGATCACCGCCCGTTCGTTGGGGCCGACGGTGTAGAAGCCCCGTACCACGAACCGTAGCAAGAGCCAGGCCAGCAGCCCGACGCCGAACCAGAGCACCATCAGCCCTCCGGAAGTAACGCGGATCCATGGTGGGACAGGCGAACGCTTGGCATCTGCCACGCACTGTAGCGACGGCGCGCAGCCCCGGTCTGTCGTGAGTGGACGGTCGGCTGCGGCGACCGTGAACCCTGCGCGCTACCGCGAACGCCGGCAGCTACGTCCGGCTCGGCATCTTCGTCTCGCAGACACGGGTCGGTCAGGCCCATACGAGGACGTCGCCGTGCGTCCCGGGCGCCTCAGACCGGGCGTAGGCGCCGGACGTTGCGGAGCAGGGCGCCCGACAGCAACAGCGCCAGGAGCACGTAGGCGGATGTCTCGTACCACTGGAACTGCCAGTAGCGCGTCCCGGGCTGGTAGGCGACGAGCTGCTGCAGGTGCAGCTGGTTGATCGCGTCGTCGCATTCGGTCGGGGTGCTGGCCCGGTCGAGGCAGATCGCCGGGGCCGGCCCGGTGAACGGCCGGCCGGCCGGGTCGACGGTTCGGACCGAGACGATCCAGCCACCGGGGATGCTGACCGGGGTCGACACCGTCAGGCTCCCGCCGTCGATCGTGATCGCCTGGGGCTTGCCGGCATCGAGGGTGAGCGGCACCAGGGCGGTCTGCGCGGGGCGGTAGTGCTCGCGGACGACGGTGGGGACGATCAGCTGCACGGCGGCGAGGACGGCGAGCGTGACCGCCATGGCCGGGACGGTCCGGCGCACCAGCGCGCCGGCGGCGACGCCGACGGTGAAGGCGAACGCGGCGTAGCCGACCGGGGCGAGGTCGCGCGCGCCGAACAGCAGCGGTATGAACCGGTTGGGCAGGTCGAGGCCCTGGTCCGCGCCGGGCAGGCCGTCGGCGTGGTCGATGGGGCCGGACCACCGGGTGATCGCCCAGCTGAGCAGGGCGGTGACCAGCAACGCGGCCCCGCCGGCCAGGCCGAGCATGACGGCCAGCCAGCGGACGCGGCCGACGCTCTGGGTCCACACCAGGCGGAACGTGCCCGCCTCGAGCTCCCGGGAGAGCAGCGGCGCCCCCCAGAACAGGCCGATCAGCACCGGAGCGAGGTACACCAGCGCGATCCCGGCGAAGAACACCAGCGGGTACACGTCGTCGGCCTTGACCCCGGCGGCGAACGCGCGCTGCGCGGCGATGCAGTCGCCGGCGGCGGCGCAGGTGTCCAGGCCGCTGCTTGCGTGCAGATGGGCGAGGCGCGGCCCCGTGACGGCGAGGACGGCGGCGAGCGCGGCCAGGCCGCCGAGCGCGGCCCAGGCCTGGGCGCGGAATCGTCGCCAGGTCAGCCAGATCATGCGATGGTCTCCGTTTCGGCGGGCCGGACTCGGCGCAGCGTGGTCAGGACGAGGTCCTCCAGCGTCGTGCCGTCCCGCCGGGTGGCGAGCAGGTCGGCGATGCGCCCGGCCAGCTGCACCCGGCCGGCGCCGAGCACGATCAGGTGGTCACAGATCCGCTCCAGGTCGGTCACGAGGTGCGAGGACAGCACGACGCTCGTGGCCCGGGCGGCGACCGCCCCGGCCAGGTCGTCGAGGAACTCGCGCCGGGCCAGCGGGTCGAGGCTGGCCACCGGTTCGTCGAGCACGAGCAGGTCCGGGCGCTTGGCGAGGGCCAGCGTCAGCGCGAGCTGCGCGCGCTGCCCGCCGGACAGGCGCCCGGCCCGCCGGCGGAGGTCCAGTCCCAGCCGCCGCACGCGGCCGGCGGCGTACGCCGGATCCCAGGCGGGGTTGAGCCGCGCGCCCAGGGTGAGATGGTCGGCGACCGACAGCCCGGCGTACAGCGGCGCGTCCTGGGCGACGAACCCGATCCGGGCCCGGCTCGCCCCGGGCGGCCCGCCGAACACGCGCACGGTGCCGCCGGTCGGGGCGAGCAGCCCGACCGCCAGGTTCAGCAGCGTGCTCTTGCCGGCGCCGTTGGGCCCGACGAGCCCGACCACGTGCCCGGCCGGGATCGACATCGTGCATTCCTGCAGGGCCCACCGGCCCTGGTAGCGCTTGCCCAGGCCGCGGGCGTCGATGGCAGCCGTCATCGTGGGGTTCTCCTTGCCGTCGGTGTCGGTACCACCGTGCGCCGCGGGCGCTGCGTCCGTCGTCGGGCCCGGGTCCGGACTTTCGCGCCGCCGATCGGCCTGGAGTACACCCCGCGGCATCGGTCTGTGGTCCGACGACACCGAACCGCGCGGGGCGTTAGCGTGATCCCTATGCGGCTCCACCCGACCGATCGCCTCAGCGCCGCGCAGTGGGTTGCGATCGACTGCGTGACCGCGCTGGTACTGCTGGTCGGCTCCGCGGTGCCGACGCGGGCGGCGGCCGGGCCGCAGGGGCCATCCTGGGCGTTCTGGGCCGGCCTGGCGGCGGCGCTGGCCGCCGGGGCGCTACGGCGCCGGCGGCCACTGGTCGCGCTCGGCGTCGCGCTGCTCGCCGGGCCGGTCGCCCTGGGCGCAGGCGCGTTCCCGCTGCCGTGGGTGGTGGTCGCCTTCGTGATGTACCTGATCCCGCTGCGCTTCCCCCGCCGCATGGCACTGTGGGTGCTGGCCGGCACCTTGCTCGCCGGCGCGGCCGGCGTCGCCGTCGCCCCGCTGGCCCGGCCCGGCCCGAACCGGGTCGGAGCACTGCTGGAGGGCGCGCTGCTGGTGTCGATCGCGTGGGTCATCGGCTATGCGGTACAGCAACAGCGCCTGCACAACGAGCAGCGGGCCGAGCGCCGGCTGACCGACGAGCGCCTGCGGATCGCGCGCGAGCTGCACGACGTCGTCGCCCACTCGATGAGCGTGATCGCGCTGCAGTCCGGTGTGGCCAACCACGTGGCCGCCGAACGCCCCGAGGAGGCGCGCCGGGCGCTGGCCTCCATCGAGGAGATGAGCCGGTCCGCGCTACAGGAGATGCGGGCGCTGCTCGGGGTGCTGCGCGATCCGGACGAACCGGTCCGGCCGGCCCCGGGCCTCGCCGACGTGCCGGCGCTGGTCGCCCAGGCCGCCACCGCCGGCGTCCACGTCGCCCTGGAGGTCACCGGCGAGCCGGGCGGGCTGCCCGGCGGCGTGGATCTGGCCGCCTATCGTGTCGTGCAGGAGGCCATCACCAATGTCATCAAGCACGCCGCGACCGATCGCTGCCGGGTGTGCATCGACCGCGGCCCGACCCTGGTCACGGTGCGGGTGAGCGACGAGGGACGGGGCGGGGCCGCCGCCGCCGGCCACGGCATCACCGGGATGCGGGAGCGGACCCGCATGTACGGCGGGACCCTGCAGGCCGGCCCGTCGCCCGGCCACCCGGGCTTCCAGGTCGTCGCCACGTTCGCGATCCCCCGGGCGGAGGCCGCGTGATCCGCGTGGTGGTCGCCGACGACCAGACGCTGGTCCGCGGCAGCATCCGGGTCCTGGTCGACACCGCGCCCGACCTCACCGCCGTCGGCGAGGCCGCCACCGGCGCCGACGCGGTCGACCTCTCGGCCCGGGAACGGCCCGACGTCGTGCTCATGGACGTCCGGATGCCCGGCCTGGACGGCATCGAGGCGACCCGCCAGATCTGCACCAGGCCGGACCTCGCCGCGGTGAGGGTCATCATCCTCACCACGTTCGACGTCGACGAGTACGTGTTCGCCGCCCTCCGCAACGGCGCCAGCGGCTTCCTGCTCAAGGACACCCGCCCGGCCGACCTGCTCACCGCGATCCGCGTCGTCGCCTCCGGCGAGTCGTTGCTCGCGCCGAGCGTCACCCGGCGGCTCATCGAGGAGTTCGTCCGCCGCCCGGAGCCCGGCCGGCGGCCGGTCGCCGACCTGGCCGACACCACCGACCGGGAGCGGGAGGTGCTGACCCTGGTCGGCCTCGGCCTGTCCAACGCCGAGATCGCCGCGCACCTGCATGTCAGCCTGTCCACCGCGAAGGCCCACGTCAGCCGGCTGCTGATGAAGCTCGCCGCCCGCGACCGGGCCCAGCTCGTCATCGCCGCGTACAACACCGGCCTGGTCCGCCCGACGACCGACTGACGCGGTCACTTCGGGCTGAACGGGCCGGGCGGGTCAGCGACGCGCGCCCGCCCGGGAATGCGGACGGTCAGCTCGCGCGGACCTCGGCGGCGGCCGCGACGAGGTGCCGCGGCGACGCCTCGACCAGGCCCTTGATCGTGGCGCGGCGCGAGGAGGCCGGCGGCGTGCTCGCCGCCGCCGGCCTCGAGGTGCTCGACGTTCGCACCCTATGACGCCTTCCGCCACCGCTTGGACCAGGCCATCCAGCGCGACATCCTGGTCGCCCCGCATGCCGGGCCGCACAGTGTGAAACAGGCGCTACCGGTTGAACTGGAACCAGTTGAGGTTGACGAAGTCGGCGCCTGCCGTGCCGGTGAACGTGAGGAACACCGTGTGGACGCCGGTGGCCGAGCCGGTCAGGTTGGTGGTGGTGCTGGTCCAGGCCTGCCAGCCGCCGGTGGAGGTGACGGGGACGCTGGCGATGATCGGGCCGGTGGTGGAGTCCAGGCGGTACTGGATGGTGCCGCTGGACGCGCCGGAGGCCAGTCGCGTGGTCACCGACGCCGCGGTCGGGGTGCCGAAGTCCACGTTGGTGTAGCCGAGCCAGTCGCCGGGCGTGATGTAGCCGACGTTCTGGCCGGCGCCGGTGTCGGTGGTGGTCTCGGTCTGGGTGCCGGACTGGCTGCTGAAGCTCTCCGCCTGCCGCACGCTGTACGCGTTGGGCAGTCCGCCGCCGGCGTTGAACTGTAGCCAGTTGAGGTTGACGAAGTCGGTGCCCGCGGTGCCGGTGAAGGTGAGGTACAGCCGGTGCACGCCGGTGGCCGCGCCGGTCAGGTTGGTGGTGGTGCTGGTCCAGGCCTGCCAGCCGCCGGTGGAGGTGACGGGGACGCTGGCGATGATCGGGCCGGTGGTCGAGTCCAGGCGGTACTGGATGGTGCCGCTGGACGCGCCGGAGGCCAGCCGGGTCGTGACCGAGGCCGGCGACGCCGCGCCGAAGTCGAGGTCGTAGGCGAGCGTGTCGCCGGGCGTGATGAAGCCGACGTTCTGGCCGCCGCCGGTGTCGGTGGTGGTCTCGGTCTGCGTCCCGGTCTGGGCGTTGTAGCTCTCGGCCTGGATCTGGGTGTACGCGCTGCGCGTTGTCTGCTGCGTGCCCCACGGGACCTGCGGCGAGCTGTAGTAGTTGATCCCCTGCACCGTCCACCGTGGACCCTGCGCGCCGAGCCGCACCTTGAACGTGTCCCAGTTGCGTGCCGACTGCGGCGACCAGGCCAGCTCGGCCAGCGCCGGCAGCCGCGGGAACGCCATGAACTCGATGTCGGCCAGCTTGGTGATGGTCTCGGTCCACAGTGGAGCCTCGACGCCGAGGATCGCGCTGGCCGGCACGCCGGAGAGGTAGGCGCCCGGGTCCCAGTTGTAGGCGGTCTGCACCTCGATCAGGCCGGCCCACGTCTGGCCGAGCGGGGTCGAGTTGGTGTACTTCATGTCGAGGTACGCCTTGTTCGCCGGCGACAGCAGGATCTTGTCGCCCTTACTCACCGCGGCGCTCAGGTCAGCGTCCGATGTGGACGTTCCCCAGTACTGCGCGACACGGTTCGTCGTGTGGTCGGCCTGCCCGATCTGGTGCCAGCCGACGACGGTCTTGCCGGCCGCGCCGACGAAGGGCTGCACGCGGTTCATGAACGTGGTGTAGTCCGCCGCCGGCGTGCTCGACGCCTCGTCGCCGCCGACGTGCAGATACGGCCCGGGGGTGATGGCAGCGAGCTCGTTGAGCACCTGCTGCACGAACGTGTACGTGACCTCCTTGCTGACGCACAGCGAGCTGAAGCCGACGTTCGTGCCGGTGTACAGCGGCGGGGCCGTGTTGTTGCAGTTGAGCTGCGCGTAGGAGGCGAGCGCGGCGTTGACGTGGCCGGGCATGTCGATCTCGGGCACGATGGTGATCTGTCGCGACGCCGCGTAGGAGACCAGGTCGGAGTACTGCGCCTTGGTGTAGTAGCCGCCCGCGCCGCCGCCCACCTGGGTGCTGCCGCCCACGGTAGCCAGCTGCGGCCAGGCATCGATCACGATGCGCCAGCCCTGGTCGTCGGAGAGGTGGAGGTGCAAGATATTGATCTTGTACTGCGCGATCTCGTCGATGTACCGCTTCACCACGTCGGGGGCGAAGAAGTGCCGCGACACGTCGAGCATCGCGCCGCGGTACGCGTACCGCGGGTAGTCGACGATCCGGCCGCCGGTGACCGTCCACGGCCCACTCTGGACGGTCTGCGCCTCGACCGTCGCCGGCAGCAGCTGCCGCAGCGTCTGCACCCCGTGGAACAGCCCGGCCGCGGTCTGCGCGCGGAGCGTGACGGCGGCGGCGGTCACGTCGAGCTGGTAGCCCTCGGCGCCCACGCTCGGGTCGGCACCGGACAGCAGCAGTGCGATGCCGCTCGTCGGCGTGCCGGTCGTGGTGGAGACCGGCAGCGCGTAGCCGGTCGACGGGCGGAGGATGCCGGCGAGGTAGTTGCCGGCGTCGGTGGCGCCGGCCGCAGTCTGGATCGCGGCGTTCGACGGCAGCGTGTAGGTCACGCCGGCCGCGGGCTGCGCCGACACCGGCGCGGGTACGACGTCGGAGAGGCTCACCGCGGCGCTGGCCGGGGAGGCCGTCAGCAGCAAGGCGGCGCCGGTGGCGGCGGTCGCGACGGCCACGGCAGAGGCGAGCAGCCGGTTGCGCGGGGAACGGTGCACGGCATCCTCCAGCGAAACTGTTAAGTTTCCTGCTAGTTTGACGGCACGCTATGTCCCGCGCGGGAAAGTGTCAAGGGAGCCATCGGGTCCGGCGCGCGGGCTGGCGAACCGGCGGGTAGGAGTTCGGGCATGCATGGGCAACCGCGCGACGGGAAGATGACCGATAGCTGTCGTACGCTCACGGTCCCAGCTTGTCGTCGTCGATCTGTGACGACAGCCGGTAGCGTCCCCGCCATGCCGTTGACTCTTCGTCGCGCAGCGAGGTCAGGGACAGTTGCTCAGTGTTGCGCGAACCTGCGGCTCCCGGCGGAGCCCGATGCCGAGCACCACAGTCCACGCCACCGGGACCGTGACGAACACACGCTCGGCCAGGCCGTTCCATCCGGCGGGCGCAGCGACGTAGTCGACCAGCAGGACCAGTCCGGCAACGGTGGTGAGCGTCGAGTAGGTGGCGAGGGCGCGCCGGTGGGCGGCGGCGCGCAACGGGACGGCCAGGATGGCCGGCGCGGCGAGGAAGGTCATGAAGGACAGGACGGCGGCGAGGCCGTGTAGCTGGTGGTGCCAGGAGACCGTGCCGGCCTGTTCGCGTGCCATGCACACGGCCAGGCCGGTGTCGCAGTCCTCGCGGGCGAGCGCCTGCACCGCCACGGTGACGCCCGTCGTCGCGAGCAGGGCGATGCCGGCGGCCGCCTCCCGGCCGGTGAGCGTGGCCGCCAGCCGGGCGGCCAGAGCCAGGAACCCGGCGGCGAGTAGCAGCTCGCCGCTCATCGTGATCCACGGCCGGGGTGCGCCGGCGGCGGCGAGGGCGCTGAGGTCGGCGCGCATCGGGTGGTACCCGGGAACGGACACCGAGGCGAACGCCCAGGCGGCCACGCATGCGAGGGGTCCGGCGACGGCGGCCGCGCCGAGGACCCGCTGCACGGTCCGGCGGTTCACGACTGCGCCCGGGCGCGGCGGCCGAGGCGGAGCCCGACGAGGAGGGTGACAGCGGAGATCACGGCGAGCGCCGGCGCGATCCAGAGAACGTCGCCGTAGTCGCCGCCGTGGTCGGGTGCGGACATGGTCAGCAGCGCGACCGCCGCGGCGTAGAAGAGGACCTGGAGCGCGATCGCGACCTTGCGCGGGGCGAGCCAGCCGGCAAGGAGTCCGCCGATGACGGGGAGCAGAGCGAACATGTCGACCTCCATGGGTTTGTGCTTCGGGTTGTTGGGCCATGTCCAGGTTCGGCGCGCCGGCCGGGCCGGCGCATCGTGGCGTGCCCGCGCGGCGCTCCGTGCTGGCCCGGAGCCGCGGAGCCCGGCGGGGTGCGACCATGCCAGGATGGAAGTTCGGGCGCCTCGGTGGAGTGCGCTTGGCTGGCTGCTGTGCGCCGCGGCGGCGGTGGGCATCGGCCTGGCGCTGGTGTTCGCGCTCCGCGACGGCGTGCCACCGGGCCGGGACCTGGCGTTGGACTGTGCGCTCGGGCTGGGCAACGGGCTGCTCGGCGCGTTCATCCTGACCCGCAGCCCGCGCCATCCGATCGGCTGGCTCTTCGTGTTCAGTGGGTTCGTGCGGGCCGTCGCCGCGGCGGCCGGGGCGTGGTCCTACCGGGCGCTGGTCACCGATCCCGGCTCGCTGCCCGGTGGGCCGTCGGCGTCCTGGCTGGCCTGGATGTATCTGCAGTCGGTGGCGACGGCGCCGATGATCGCGGTGTTGTTCCCCGATGGTCGGCTGCCCGGGCGGGTCTGGCGGGTCGTGCCGGTGCTGTGCGCGGCGGTGGCTCTGCTGTTCGGTGTCGCGGTGCCGGCCGCGATGTGGCCGTACCGGGGACCGCGGCTGCTGCCGGACGCGCCGGTGCCCGACACCGTGGTGGGGCACGCCGTCGACGCCGCGCTCAGCGTCGGCGGGGTGCTGGCGTTGGTCGCCGCCGTCCTCGCGTTGGCGTCGGTGGTGGTGCGCGGCCGGCGCGAGGCCGGCGACGTGCGCCAGCAGGTGAAGTGGTTCGGCTTCGGCGCCGCGTTCGGGCTCGTGCTCAACACGACCGGGCTCATCCCCGGCTTCGCCTGGACCCGCGCGCTCGGGCCGGTCGCGCTGCTGACCGGCATCGGGCTGGGCATCTTCCGGTTCCGGCTCTACAACGTCGACCGGCTGATCAACCGGACACTCGTGTACGGGCTCCTGACGGTCGTCCTGGTCGCCACGTTCGCCGCCGGGGACGTGACGCTCGCCCTGGTCGTCGGCCGCGGCTCGACGGTCGCCGCCGCCGTGAGCGCGTTCGTGGTGGCGCTGTTGCTGCGCCCGGTGCGCGATCGGCTGCAGGACCTGATCGACCGGCTGTTCGACCGGCGCACCCACGACGCGGTACGGATGCTGCATGGATTGTCCCGGCAGGTCGGCCACGAGCCTGTGCAGCCGGCGGAGGTCCGGGACACGCTGCGCAGGGCGCTCGGCGACCCCTCGCTGGAGATCTACTTCCAGGCCCGCGAGCCGAGCGTCCTGCTGGATCTGGACGGCGGCGTGACCGCTCCGCCCGCGCCGGCGACCGGCCGGACGATCGAACGGATCGCCCGGGGAGCCGAGACGATCGCGTTGGTCGTGCACGGCAGTCGTGAGCCTGGACTGGCCCGGTCGGTGCTGCGCGCCGCCACCCCCGTGCTCGAACACGCCCGGCTGCAGGCCGAATTGTCGCTGCAGCTCGTCGAGGTCCGCGCGTCTCGGGCAAGGCTGGCGGTCGCAGCCGACGCCGAACGGCGCCGGATCGAGCGCGACCTGCACGACGGCGCCCAGCAACGGCTGGCCGGTCTCGCGTTGCACATCCAGTCCGCGCGGCGCCGGGCGTCGTATCCGCCGGACGCCATGGAACTGCTCGGCTTCACCGTCGACGAGCTGCGCGCCGGCCTCAAGGACATCCGGGACCTGGTGCACGGCATCCTGCCGCCCGCGCTGGTTACCGGCGGGCTGCCGGCCGCGATCGCCGACCTCGCCCGGCCGGACACAGTCGTGGTCACCTGCCAGGTGCCCGGCCGGTACGCGCCGAGCATCGAAGCGACCGCCTGGTTCGTGGCCTGCGAGGGGATCGCCAACGCCAGCAAGCACGCTCCCGGCGGGACCGTCCACGTCGAGGTGTCCACCGCCGGCGGCCGGCTGCTCGTCCGGGTCAGCGACAACGGGCCGGGCGGCGCCGACCCCGACGGCCGGGGACTGCGGCACCTCGCCGACCGGGTGCAGGCGCACGCCGGGTCTCTGCGCGTCGACAGCCCTGCCAGGGGCGGCACCACTCTTGTCGCGGACCTGCCGTGCGTGTCGTAGTCGCCGACGATGCGGTCCTCCTACGCGAGGGGATCGTGCGCATCCTCACCGACGACGGCTATCAGGTGGTCGCCGCGGTGGGCTCCGCGCCCGACCTGGTCCGGGCCGCCCACAGCCTCGCGCCGGACCTGGTCATCGCCGACATCCGGATGCCGCCCGAGCACACCGACGACGGCATCGTCGCCGCCCGGCGCATTCGCACGCACCGGCCGGAGACGGCGGTCGTGCTGCTGTCACAGTATGTCGAGGCCACCGCCGCCGTCGACCTGTTCCGGGACAACCCGGCCGGCATGGGCTATCTGCTCAAGGACCGGGTGCTGCAGATCGACGACTTCCTCGACGCGGTGCGCCGGGTCGCCGGCGGCGGCAGCGCCATCGACCCTGTGGTGGTGGCCCGGCTCGTCGGGCGCAGCACCGCCCGCACCAACCCGCTCGCCTCGCTCACCGAGCGCGAGGCCGAGGTGCTCGCGCTCATGGCCGAGGGGCTGTCCAACGGCGGCATCGCGGCGCGTCTGCACGTCGGCGTGCGCACCGTCGAGACCTACACCGGCGCGGTGTTCGCCAAGCTCGGCATCGCCAGCACCGCCGAGGAGCACCGCCGGGTCAAGGCCGTCCTGGCGTACCTGGGCAACGGCCGGCCCTGAGCCGCGGCTATCTATGCACTACCAGCCCGGCGGGGCCAGTGACCGGGTAAGCCAGAAATGCCGGCCCAGGCCGCGGCAGGCCAAGTTCGGACTATCTGTACTCGGCTGCGTGCGCTGGTGCCGAACTCCCACGAGGGCCGCAGGCGTACATGCGGTGGCTCGGCGCTGTGGCGCCCTACTGAAGCTCAGGAGGGCCGGGGTGCCCGGCGGTCGCGGCGCTGTTCGAGTTCTTCCTCGCTGACCAGCGTTTGCATCGGCTGACCCGGCACCATGATCATGGTGGCCAGGAAGCGCAGCCAGGTGTCCGGCCGGTTGTTGGTGGTTTGGTAGTGGATGACGTCGCCGCCCGGCTCGAAAACCGCCTCGCCGGCCCGGATCACTCGCTCCGGCTGGCCCTCCAGTTCGAAGATCATCTCGCCTTCGAGGACGTAGGCGGACAACGGGCCGGAATGCCGGTGCGGCGGGATGCCCTCGCCCGGCGGCACCTCGAGCAGCACGGTCATGAGCTCGGGCGAATCGGGGATGAACGGCGGTGACTCGTCGAGCAGCGTCGTGCGTGTGACGAGGTCCTTGGGCATTCCAATCCTCCAACGTATCCCGAGCGTGTCCGTAGCCACCGGCTACGAACATTCATGGTTGCCCGGCGGTGCCCAACCGCCGCCATCCGGGCGAGGTGACCAGGGTGTGCCGGACCGCGAGGAGCCGAAAATGGCTTGCGCATCCTCCGAGCGCCGAGAGCTCCCAGGGCGCACACATGTCAGGCGGGCTGTCGCACCGCCGTCCCAAGACGATTGTCGATCAGGTACCGCCAGAGTCCATCCGTGCCGCGGCGCGCGACATCGCTTGCCGTGCCTTCGACGTGCACGTGCTTGCCGTCGGGACCTGTGCCATCAATTGACCAGTCCACCACGATCTCGGCGATGTCTCCGGCAACGAACACATGGCGCGCCTTGGCCTCCAGCGGCAGGCCGAGGCTGAGATCGCGCTCGAGTTCGGCAGCGATCTCGGCGCGATCAGTGACGGTTCGCCCGTCGTCCGCGACGAGCACGGCTCCTTCGTACAAGGTCATCATCTCGCTGACCTTGCCGGAGTTAAATCGCTCAATCAGCGACGGGATGACGCCTTCGGGTCCAGTGGGGAGCGAATGGGACTCGGACATCGCGATCTCCTGTTGTGTTCGTTGAACTGCGATGCGTCCCACGCTATAACGCTGGTGATGGCCAGGCTGGAGGAGAATCCGCAGGTCATCTCCCATCTCACGCCGGTCTCATCGAGCTGGGGATCTCCACTAGTTGCTCAGGGAATGCCAGCCTGGTTATGCCGACCTACCGCGCGACGATCGCGTCCCCGAGTCCTCACGGACGAACGCGGATGATCGTCTTTCCCTTGATCCGCTCGGTCGGGTTGAGGGCGGCGACGGCATCGTCGAGGGTTGCGATATTGCCGATGTTCGTCCGCAGTCGTCCGTCCCGGACCCGGCGGACGATCTCACCCAGCTGGGCGCGATCGGACTCGACAACAAAGTCGATCGCCAAGCCGTCCGCGGGCCGCGCCTCGGGCGGCCCGACGACGGACACCAGCGTTCCTCCGGCCCGGATCAGGCCTGCGGACCGATTCTGGATGTCTCCGCCGATGACATCGAACACCAGGTCGACGCCGCCGACGTCTTCCAGGGCGTCGTTCTCAAGGTCGACGAACTCCATCGCGCCGAAGTCGAGCGCCTTCTGCCGGTCACCAGCGCGCCCCGTACCGATGACATACGCGCCAGCCTCGCGCGCGAGTTGCGTCACCATCGTCCCGACTGCGCCGGCCGCGCCGTGCGCGAGGACACTCTGCCCCGCCTGAAGGCGGCCGTGCTCGAACAGCCCTTGCCACGCGGTCAGGCCCGAGATCGGCAGGCTCGCGCCCACCGTGAAGTCGACGTCGCCCGGCAGCGGCGCGAGATTGCGTGCCTCGACGGCCACATACTCCGCCAGGGTGCCGTCGCGATGCCAGTCCGTGATGCCGAACACCCGCTGTCCCACAGACACACCGGTCGTGCCGTACCCGACAGCGGTGACCATTCCGGCCATCTCGTGCCCGGGGATCGACGGCGTTCGGTCACGGTCGCGGCGATCGGTCCAGGTCGAGGGCCACGCCGTCTCAGTCGGGACGAATCCCGACGCATGAACCTGAACGACGACGTCGTTGATCGCTGCCGGCGGCTCCGGCCGGTCCACCAGCGTCATCCCGGCCGTTCCCGCAGCCTGGTTCGTCACCACGATCGCCCTCATGGGAACTGTCTCCTTGGTCATTTGTCTCTTTGGCGAAGTGTTGCATCGATGTGCGCGTATCGCTCACGGACGAACGCGGATGATCGTCTGCCCGCTGAGCCGCTCGGTCGGGTTGAGGGCGGCGACGGCATCGTCGAGGGTTGCGATGTCGCCGATGTTCGTCCGCAGTCGTCCGTCCCGGACCCGGCGGACGATCTCACCCAGCTGGGCGCGATCGGACGCAACAACGAAGTCGATCGCCAAGCCGTCCGCGGGCCGCGCCTCGGGCGGCCCGACGACGGACACCAGCGTTCCTCCGGCCCGAATCAAGCCTGCGGACCGCCTCTGGATGTCTCCGCCGATGACATCGAACACCAGGTCGACGCCGCCGACGTCTTCCAGGGCGTCGTTCTCAAGGTCGACGAACTGCATCGCGCCGAAGTCGAGCGCCTTCTGACGGTCACCAGCGCGCCCGGTGCCGATGACGTAGGCGCCGAACTCACGTGCGAGCTGAGTCACCATCGACCCGACTGAGCCGGCCGCGCCGTGCACGAGGACACTCTGCCCCGCCTGAAGGCGGCCATGCTCGAACAGCCCTTGCCACGCAGTCAGGCCCGGCATCGGCAGGCTCGCGCCCACCGTGAAATCGACGTCGCCCGGCAGCGGCGCGAGGTTGCGTGCCTCGATCGCCACATACTCCGCCAGCCCGCCGCCGCGATACGAGTCCGTGAGGCCGAACACCCGCTGTCCCACAGACAGACCGGTCGTGCCGTACCCGAGAGCGGTGACCACTCCGGCCAGCTCCTGTCCGGGAATGGACGGTATCCGGTCACGACCGAAGCGATCGGTCCAGGTCGAGGGCCACGTCAGCTCACCCGAGGTGAATCCCGACGCATGAACCTGAACAACGACGTCGTTTATCGCCGGTTCCGGCTCGGGCCGCTCCACCAGCGTCATCCCGGCCGTTCCCGCAGCCTGGTCCGTCACCGCAATCGCCTTCATCGGAGACCTCGCTTTACCCAGTCATCGCCACACGGCTTTGTCGGTTCAGCAGTGTTAGTGGCACCAGACCTCGGTGTCCGACCACGCTGATCGGTACGGGTTGTGGCGCGAGGGCGTCGTTGTCGAGCGACGCTTCGAAGCAGCTCAGCTGTGCGTGGCGGTGTGAGAACTGTCCGGACACGTAGATCGTCTCACCGTGCCGCACGGCCTGTGCCGACTAGCCGTGGCTACGCTCGGTGTTCACCCAGGTCGCGGACAAGGGAGCGGGGCGGTCCGGTCGGTGCACAGGCCGGGCATCGGTCTGAGCCGGTGCTTCAGCCGGCTATGCACCAAGCCGCCCTACGCCAATCGGCAACCGCCTCGTCGGCATCCTCCACGGCTGCCTCAGAACCGGCACCACCTACAACGAAGCCACCGCCTGGGGCCACCACCTGGAAAACCGCCAAACCCTCCGCTTGACACCCAAACCATATGGGATGTCTGTCAGGACGGCTGTGGCGTGGGGCAGTCGTGGTGCTGTTGGTGTCGGTGGCGCTTGGCACCGATGCGGCTGGCTTGGCACGATTGAAGCGAGGAGCTAATAGGGCGGGAAGGCGAGATCATGCGGATTCTGATGATCGCGCCCCCGGGCGCGGGCAAGGGAACGCAGGGCGCGCTGATCGCCGCTCATTTCGACATCCCCTGCATTGTGATAGGCGAGAAGCTGCGCGATCACGTCGCCCGGCAGACGGATCTCGGCCAGGCCGTTGAGAGCCACCTCAGCCGTGGGGAGCTGGTACCCGACGAGATCGTGATGGACTTGGTCCACGAGGGGTATATCGCTGCCAAGTCGGCCGGCGGCGAGTATGTGGTCGACGGGGTGCCGCGCACGCTGGCGCAGGCCCGGGCGATGTACGTCACCGGCGTGGAGCTGAAGATGACCGCGAACATTGCGCTGCATCTGGCGGCCGACGACAAGGAGGTGACACGACGGCTGTTGGCGCGGGCCGTCGTCGAGCGCCGCTCCGACGACACCGAGGACGTCATCCGGCAGCGGCTGGAGCTGTACCACCAAGTGACACACCCGATCCTCGCGTGGTACGCCGACCGCGGCATCCTGGTGTCGGTAGACGCGATGCGCCCCGCCTCGAGGGTCGGCCGGGAGATCATCGTTGCGCTTGAGGCGATGCGCCCACTGGTCGACTACGTTCCCGAACACCTGCGCCGGCCGGTCGACCTCACCGGCCTCGACGCCGCCTTCGGCCACGCCCCTAGCCTGCTGTGATGCCGACTCTGTTCGTCCGGGCTCGACACTGCTGAGCAGCTGGCCAGTGCTTCCCGCCGCGCCTCCCGGGCGTTCCGCCGGACGCGGCCGGCGCGTCCGGGCCTATCCTTCTCCGATGAGGTTCGACTTCGACCGGTGGGCGTACGACCCTGCAGCGCAGCTGCCCGACCAGGACTTCGACCTCATGCTGCACGACGTGTCGTTCCTGCCGTTCCTCGTCGACACTGCTGCCGACCCGGCCTGCCCCAAGCAGCACGACTGCGCGATGGTCCTCGAGGACTACACTCGCCGGCTGCTCTCCGGCGGCATGGAGCTCGACGCGGTCCGGGCCGCCGCCGCGCGCGGGCGCGGACGCGCCCTGGCTGGCGAGTGGGCGGCCTACGCCGAGCGGGCCCTCGGCTACCACGACCGGCCCGGGCCGGTGAACCGCGCGAAGGCCGAGCAGATGGCGCAGGACCTGCTCGTCGGGGACCTGCACAGGCACGCGATGCGCGGCGTTCCGCTCACCGTGTCGCTCGCGGACCCCGACTCGCACTGGGTCGGCGAACTCGGGCTGCCGTATCCGCACCTGTTGTACATCCACCGCCGCACCGGCGCGTTCCGGCCCGCGTTCCTGCGCCCGCTGCCGCCGGCGGAGGTCGCGGCGGTCCGCTGAGTCCTATCCGGGCTCAACCTTGTCGATGGTCAGGAGGGCGGACCGCCGCGGCCGGTCCTCCCCGCACGGCTGCCAGGGCGTCAGGTGCGGCCCGGCCGGCGCCGGCGGGGTCGCCGATGGCGGTGACAGCCGCCTCGACCGGCGACGGGACCAGACCTGGATCAGCACGATCGCTCCCGCGGCGGCGGCCGGGACGAGGCCGCAGACGGCCATCCCGAAGCGTGCGCCGACGTGGTTGGTGAGTGCCCCGATGATGGGGGCGCCGAGCGGGGTCCCGCCGGCGAACACCAGCATGTAGAGGCCCATCACGCGGCCGCGCATCTCCGGGTCGACCCACAGCTGGACCGCCGAGTTCGCCAGCGCCTGGAACGCCAGGTTCACGAACCCCATCACGGCCAGCAGCGGCAGGAACGCCGGCAGGTTCGGCGCGACGGCGGCGAGTGCCTGCAGCGCCCCGAACAGCCCTCCGTACAGGACGATGGGCCGCAGCCGGGTGGACGTTCCCGATCCGGCGGCGAGCGCGCCCATCGCGGAGCCGACGGCCAGCACGACGTTGAACAGTCCGTACATGCCGGCGGTCCCGTGGAACGTCCGGGTCGCAATGGCCGTCAGCACGATCGGGAAGTTCAGGCCGAACGTGCCGATGACGCCGACAAGAAAGACCGTCCAGAACACCTGCGGGCGTTGTCGCACGTACCTTCCGGCCGTTCGGAACGCTCGGGGTTCGCGGCTCGCCGGCGGCGCGGGCGTCAGGTCACCCGGACGCAAGCGGAGCAGCGCCATCGTGGGGCCGAGGTAGCACAGGGCGTTGCATGCGAAGGCCCATCCGGTGCCGGCGGTGCCGATGAGCACGCTGGCGACTGCTGGGCCGATGAGCCGGGTGGCCTGGAAGGCCATCGCGTTGAGCGAGACCGCTTGGCGCAGATGGCTCACCGGTACGACCTCGGTCGCGAACACCTGGCGGGTCGGGGCGTCGACGGCGAAGACGAGCCCGGTCAGCAGGGCAATCAGGAACACGTACTGGATGCGGATCACGCCGAGGATGGTGAGGACGGCGAGCGCGCCGGTCAGGCAGGCGTTCAGCGTCTGTGTGATCAGCAGGATCCGGCGTTTGGGGTAGCGGTCGGCGAGCTGGCCACCGTGGACGCCCAGGAAAAGAATGGGTAGGAACTGCAGAGCCATGGTGATGCCGACGGCCGTCGGGCTGTCCGTGAGCTGCAGCGCCAGCCAGTCCTGCGCGATGCTGCCCATCCAGGTGCCGGTGCTGGCGAGGCTCTGTCCGATCAGGTAGGTGCGGTATCCGCGGTACCTCAGTGCGGCGAACGGGTTGTCGGCGGTAGTCGAGGTCGAACTTCGGACGGCTGAAGCCGTGCTCACAAGAAATCCTCTCGCGCGCTATTTGCCGATTCATCCTTCCCGGAAAGGCAGCGCATACTGAAGGCCGATAACCCGTCTCACAGTTATAGGGTTTCGTTATGACCGTGCCGTACGACCCCGAACTGCTCGCCACCCTGCTGGCGGTGGAGCAGACCGGCAGCTTCACGCAGGCCGCGGCTCGGCTGCGGATCCGTCAGCCGACGGTGAGCCAGCACATCCGCCGGCTGGAGCAACAGGTCGGTCGGACGCTCGTGCACCGCACGACGCACTCGCTGTCCCTCACGCCGGACGGCGAGGCCATGATTGGCTTCGCGCGCACGATTCTGGCCGCGCACGAGCAGGCCGCGGCGTACTTCAGCGGCTCGCAGCCGCGCGGCCGGCTCCGGATCGGGATGTCCGACGACCTCGCACTCACTCGATTGCCGCAGATTCTCCGAGAGTTCCGCCGCGACTATCCGATGGTCGACTTCTACCTCACCGTCGAGCAGAGCAGGGTGTTGCACGAGTGGATGGCCAACGACAAGCTCGACGTGCTCGTCGGCAAGCGGACGCCCGGCGACGAGCGTGGCCGGCTCGTCAGACGCGACAGGCTCGTCTGGGTCGGCACCCCCGCCACGAAGATCGACCTGACGAAGCCCGTGCCGCTGGTCGTCTACGCCGCTCCCAGCCTGTCACGCTCCGAGATGCGCAAGGCGCTGAACCGGGCGCAGATCCCGTACCGCAGCGCGTGTGTCTGCCGCGGGGTGAACGGGCTGATCGCGGGGGTTGCGGCCGGCATCGGCATATCCGTCATGGCCGCCAGCCTGGTGCCCGCCCAGCTCACCACCCTGGGTCCCACGCATCGCCTCCCCGAACTCGGACATATCGACCTAGTGCTCCTGGCCAACCCGCGGGCTGAGGAACGCCCCGCCACCAAGGCGCTGATCGCGGCCATACTGGCCAGCGGATCGCGGTCACTGAGCGCATCGGTCACGTAACGGGCGACTGCTGGCTGCGCAGGTTGAGCGAGAGAAGGCCGGTGATCGATGGAACCGGTCGGCCGGCAGCGCTGGGCCACGGCAACCCGGCCGGGTTCGGGTCCGCGACCTCGCTCATCTCGGCTTGACGTTTTCCCATATCGGAAAATATGGTGGCTGCCGTGGCACGAGCAGCGACGACGTCGGACGCGTTCAACGCGATCGCCGAGCCGCAGCGCCGGGACATCCTGGCGCTGCTGCGGGCCGGTGAGTGGCCGGTGACCGACCTGGCCCAGGAGCTGGGGATGAGCCTGCCGGGAGCGTCCAAGCACCTGCGGGTGCTCCGGGAGGTGGGGCTGGTGCGGGTCCGCGGGGCGGGCAAGCAGCGCCTTTACGGCCTGGACGCCCGCGGGCTGCGGCCGGTCCACGAGTGGCTCGGCGGGTTCGAGCGGTTCTGGAACGAGAGTTTCGACCGGCTGGACACCTACGTGCAGGACCTCAAGCAGGCACGGCAGGAGGAATGACCGATGGCAGGGGCAAGGCAAGAAACGCGGGCGGAGACGGCGACGGCCGACCGGGAGATCGTGATCTCCCGGGTCATCGACGCCCCGCGGGAGCTGGTGTTCGAGGCGTTCACCGAGGTGCGGCACCTGTCGCGGTGGTGGGGTCCGGAGGGGTTCACCACGACCACGCAGTCGTTCGAGTTCCGCGAGGGAGGAGTCTGGGACTTCGTGATGCACGGGCCGGACGGGACCGACTACTCTGAGTGGATCTCCTGGACCGAGATCGCCCCGCCGGAGCGGATCGCGCTGCTGCACGGTGAGTCCCGCGACGACCCGAACGCCTTCGAGTCCGTCCTGACGTTCGAGCCGGACGGCGCGGCGACCCGGATCGAGATGCGCACGGTGTTCCCCACAAAGGAGCTGCGCGACGAGGCGATCGAGAAGTACCACGTGATCGAGGGCGGCCGGCAGACCCTGAGCAACCTGGCGGCCTACGTCACCGAGATCGTTCGGAAGGGAGCGGAGGGCTGATGGCCGGGAAGGTGTTCTTCAGCGTGTCGATGTCGCTGGACGGTTTCATCGCGCCCGAGTCCCTCGAGGACTTGATGGGGCAGCAGTGGATGGAACTGCAGCAGTGGATCTTCCCGCTGCGGTTCTTCCGGGAGAACCTGAAGCTCGGCGAGGGCGGCGAGGAAGGGCGCGACAACGACATCGCTCGCGCGACGTACGAACGCACCGGAGCGAGCGTCATGGGCAAGCGCATGTTCGACGCCGGCGAGCTGGCGTGGCCGGAGGAGGCGCCGTTCCACACCCCGGTCTTCGTCGTGACGCACACCAAGCGTGACCCCTGGGAGCGGCCGGGCGGGACCACGTTCCACTTCGTCAACGACGGCATCGAGCCCGCGCTCGACCAGGCCCGCGAGGCCGCCGGCGACCGCGACGTCCGCATCGCCGGCGGCGCCGAGACGATCCTGGAGTACGTGAACGCCGGCCTGATCGACGAGTTCTCGATCGCGCTGTCGCCCGTGCTGTTCGGCTCCGGAATCCGCCTGTTCGAGGGCGTGGACGCGGCCCGCGTGGCCCTGGAGCTAGTCCGCGCGGAGCCCTCCCCGAGGGTGACGCACCTGACCTACGCCGTGCACCCACGGTAGCCGGGCCACCGCTCCAGCCTTGCGACCCGCAAATCCACGGCGCAGACGCTTGCTTCTGTCGCCTGTTGGGAGCTGTTGTATTGGCTTGAGGCGACGGCGAACCGCTCTGGTAGGCATTGACGCCCGGCGTTGCGGTCTCACCGTTCGGTGAGAAGGTGGCGGCGGACCTTACCGCTGGGGTCGGCGCGAAGTTGGCCGGCACGTGCGGTGAAGTTCTCCGGGTCGAGGGTGGCGAGGGCGCGCCATGCCTCGCCGCGGATTCGCGCGTTCGGATGGTCGAGGAAGGCGACGAGCCGGGTGGCATCGTCGCGGGTGCCCATGTCGGCCAGGCCGGCGAGTGCACCGATGATGGTGTCTCGGGTGGCATCGGCGTTGGTAAGTGTCGTGCGGTAGAGGGCGGCGGAGCCGGTGTGGCCGAGGGCGCGCAGGCTGGCGCGGGCCAGGTAGCGCACCCGTGCGTCGGGGTCGAGCAGGGCGCGGCGCAGGTGCGGTTCGCTGTCGGGGTGGTGGGTGCGGGCCCGCAGCGCCTTCCACCGGATACGGGGGTTGGGGTCGGATTCGAGCAGCGGCAGCAGCCGGCGTTGGACGGCCGGGTCAAGGCTGCGTGCGGTGGCCACCCCGGTGGCCCAATACCGCAGCGCCGGGCCGCCGGTGGCGACGGCCTGCTCGACGGAGGCGGCCGGCTCGACGGTGGCAAGCATGCGCAGGCAGCTCGCGGCGACCGCGGTGTCATCGCCGCGGGCGCCCGCCCACAGGGCGGCTCGGCCGGCCGGGTCACCGTCGATGAGCAACTCGCCGATGGTGCGCACGATCGGGCCGGCGCGGCGGCGCGCGCCGAGGCCCTCGATCAGCGGGAGGAACTGCACAAGCAGGGTGGCGTGGCCAACCGCGAGCCGGGCCTGCACCGCGGCGGTGGCCTGTTCGCGGACGGGGTCGACCGGGTCGTTGAGGCGCAGCAGCAGGAACGGCAGGGCGAACGGCTCGTCGCTGGTGGCCAGCCACCGGACACCGGCCTCACGCAGGTATCCGGACCGATCGAAGCTCAGCAGCGCCGCGACCGCGCCGGCATTCGCGCCGTAGTCCTTGGTCAACGCGCCGACGTCGGCTCCGAGCATCGCAGCGAGCGAGCGGCGACGGCCGCGGTACACGCCCTCCAGGACGACGACGGCACGCGGGGTGGCCACGCGCAGCAGGCCGCTGAGCCTTCCGGCTGCCCGCGCTGGGTCCTGGTCCCACGAGCGCACGGCTTCCTCGACGCCGACGATCAGGCGCTCGGCGTTCCAGCGCTGAGGCCATTCGTCGTGTTTCCACCGCATCGTTCGTCCCGTCCCGCAGCCGGATGGCGATGCTGCTGCCCCTGCTTGCGCAGGATAGCCAGGGACACCAAGGCGCCGACTGGGGCCGCAAGCCCGGGACCTCGGCCGCACGCGGCTGCGCCCGGCCACGACCGCGTCATCAAAGCTGTCGCCGGGCCGCGTGGGCGCAGTGAAGTCCGGTGAGACAGCGGTCGGCTGCCTCACCCGGACGTCGACCGCTTCTCAGTGGAGAATTCTCAGTTCGTTGTTGGTGTCGTCCACGAAGTAGACGCCCTGGTTGTCCGGGGCGACGGCGAGGCCGAACAGGGCGCCCGCGCCGAGGTCGTCGAGGGTGCGGAACGCGACCTGCTTCCGCAGGAACGGGTTGGTCTCGACGATGTTCCCGTCGCCGCCGTTGACGGTGAGCACGTTGCCGTTGGGCGCGATCGCCAGGCCGAGCGGGCCGTTCAGGTGATCGCCCTCGGTGACGGTACGGCCGGTGCCCGCGCTCGTCCAGCGCACGCCCGCGAACGGGATGGCGGCGATGCGATTCGCGACGGTGTCGGCGACGTACAGCGTGCCGTCCTTGCCCAGGCCGACCCCGGTCGGGCCGATGATCAACGCATCCGGGTCGGTCTGCTCAGTGAAGCCCGAGCCGATGGTGGTGGTCTTGCGCAGGACCGGCGGCTTGTCGCCCTCGATCTTCAGCTCGAGGCGCAGCACGGTTCCCTGGTTGGTGGTGGCGGGCTGGCCGCCGACGATCCCGTTGAGCACGTTCGTGACGAACAGGTTGACCGACCCTCCCCAGTCGTCGGCGGTCATGTCCCACGGGCCGTTGATGCCGTCCCCCGAGAACGTCTCGCGGACGGTGCCCGTGCTGTCGAGGACGATCAGGCAGCCCGCCTGGGCCGTCGCGGAAGTACCGTCTGCCGTGGGCAGGCTGCCCACGATCACCCAGCCGGTACGCAGGGCCACGAGTGCGGTGGTCAGCCCGACGCCGCCCGGGCACGCGCCCGGCAGGCTGCCGGCGTCGATCTGGGCGAACAGGCTGACGTTGCCCGCGGGGCTGATCTGCACGATCGTCGTGCCCCTGCCTTGCTGGTTGCCGGCGTTGTTGAAGTTGCTGACGAGAACGTCGCCCTTGTGCAGCTTGTCCTTGCTGCGTGGGACCACCGCGACGCCATACGGGTTGACGTCCCCGTTGTCCGGCACCGTCGACGCGACGACGTCGACCTTGTTGAACTGATTGATGAAAGGTGCCCCGAAATGCCAATCGCCCGTCGAATGGGCGCCCGCGCTCGGGGCGAACGCTCCGACCGCCAGCGCGGTCGCTGCCGCGCAAATGCCGGCCTTTGCTGTGAACCTCACGACTTGTGTTTGCCTTCCTACGCTCGTGGATCATGCGGCTCGGGCGCCCGGAGTCCGCGATTGCACGGCTCTCCGGTCGTCGGCTCAACCAGGAATGCGCCCGCCTCCGCTGGGACATGCAGCAGCTGAGGTTCATGGGTCGCGGTGCCGTGTGCTGCCCGGATTCCTTCGACGAAAACGCGCAATCCTGGGCGTGGATGCGAAATCAGTGGATTGGTTGGGGAATATACGGGATATATCAAATGTACGTTTTTGGCCGCCTCGCGGCCCAGGCGGGCGAGAAGACGGGCGGAGACAATCGCGGCACCACGGATGGCACGCGCCCAACGCCGGGACCCTGGACGAGGCGTCCGTGGCACAGGGCGCCAAGTGATGACCATCGCGCTGATGGAGGCGACGAACCTCGGGCTGGGCTAGCTGGTCGAGGCCGCCCGAGAGCGGCGCCACGGCCTGCTCACGCTCGCGCGGAACCGATCACACCACGCGCACGACCTGTCGACGGCCGGTCGAGCATTCCGGCGAGGATGACGTCCAGCGCCTTGCGTCGCTGCTCGGGGGTGTCGGTCGCCTTCGTCATGCGGAGGAACATCGCGACGTCCTCGACGGTGAGGCCTTCGCGGAGCCCGGCCGCGGCGCGCAGGCGAGTCGTCGTCGGCTCCACGACATTTCTGAGCAGGCTCAGGGCCTGCCACCGGTAGCTGCGGATGATCACAGGCCATGCCGACCGAGGGAAAATGCCCTACCATCCAAATGCCCAACATTTGGAGGTCTGCATGCTGTCGAGTCCACGCCGGGCCGCGCCGCTCGCCACGCAGGTCGCCGATCAGCTCAAAGGGCTGATCGTGGCCGGTGACTGGCCGATCGGCTCCCGTATCCCGGCCGAACACCGGCTCACCGAAGAGCTCGGGGTCAGCCGCAACACCGTTCGGGAGGCCCTCAGCGCGCTCGTACACCTCGGGCTCCTCGAAGCGCGACCGGGCGACGGCACCTACGTGCGGGCCGACAGCGAGCTGCGGGTCTCGCTCGGCCGTCGTGCCGAGGCCGACCCGGACGATGCGTTCGAGGTCCGTGCCCTGCTCGAGCACCGCGGCTCCCGCCGGGCCGCGCTGCACGCCACCGCCGAGGACGTCGCCCATCTGCGCGAGCTCCTCGAGCACCGTGACGCGGCCCGAGACGCGGACGACCTGCCCGGCTTCGTCGAAGCCGACTTCGCGTTCCACCGCGCGGTCGTCATCGCCGGCGGCAATCCACTGCTCGCCGAGCTCTATCAGTACCTCAGCCCGGTCATCACACAGACCATCGACAAGACAGCCGCACTGCACGAGGACCGCGCCGTCCACGAGCTGCACCACCGGCTGGTCGATGCGATCGCCGCCGGCGACCCCGCCGCCGCCGAGGCGTGCAGCGTCGCACTGGTCGACGAGGGCCGCGACATTCTGCACGGGAGCGCCGCATGATCACATCGGTGCCGCACGCCGACGCCCCGTCCCGTCAGCGCGCCGGCCTGCTGGTGGTGGGCATCCTCCTGATCGCCACGAACCTGCGTGCGGCGCTGACCTCGGTCGGCCCGGTGCTCGACGACGTCCGTGCCGACCTCGGCCTGACGGCCACCGCGGCGGGCGTGCTGACAGCCCTGCCGCTACTCGCCTTCGCGGGTTTCTCGCCGATCGCGCCGCTGGTCGCGAGAAGGCTCGGGCTCGAGCGCACCGTCGGGCTCGGACTCGCCGTGCTCGCCGCCGGCATCGTGCTGCGGTCACTGCCGGTCATCGGCGCGATCTGGGCCGGCACCGTCGCCATCGGTGCTGCGATCGCGTTCTTCAACGTGCTGCTGCCGAGCCTCGTCAAGCGCGACTTCCCGGACCGGGTGGCGCAGCTGTCCGGCAGCTATTCGGCGACGCAGAGCATCGTCGCCGCCGTCGCCTCCGGCGTGGCGGTGCCGATCGCGGGCGAGTCCCCAGCCGGCTGGCGGATCGCACTGGGCTGCTGGATCGGGTTGACCGTCATCGCCGCGGCCTTCTGGCTTCCACAGTTGCGCACGAGCCTGCCCAGCCGGGGCGGCGGCGACAGCGCCGAGGCGCCCACCCACCGTTCACCATGGCGCAGCGCCCTCGGCTGGCAGGTCACTCTGTTCATGGGCCTGCAGTCGCTGGTCTTCTACGTGATGATCGCGTGGCTGCCCACCATCGAACGGGACCACGGTGTGGCCGCGGCGTCGGCCGGCTGGCACCTGTTCGTCTACCTGATCTCCGCGGTCGTGGCCAACCTGGCTGCACCGCAGGTCATGCGACGCCTGCCCGATCAGCGGCTCGTCGGCCTGCTGTGCGCCGTGCTCATCCTGTCAGGAGTCGGAGGCCTGCTGTGGGCGCCCGACGCCTCGGTGTTGTGGCTGGTCTGTGCCGGCTTCGGGGCGGGTATGTCCCTCGTGCTGTGCTTGTCGCTGTTCAGCCTGCGCGCCGTCGACCATCGACAGGCCGCCGCACTGTCCGGAATGGCGCAGTCGATCGGCTATCTGCTCGCGGCCTGCGGGCCGGTTCTCATCGGCGCGCTGCGCGACGTCAGCGGGGCGTGGACCCTGCCGCTGTCGGTCCTGTGCGTTCTGATCGCGACGATGGGCGGCTTCGCGTTCCTGTCAGGCCGGGCGCGGGTGGTCGGCTGATCCCGGCCCGGCCGGATGGGTGTCTCAGTCGACAACCGCAACGGCCGATCCACAGCGCCTGGAAGGTTCCAGGTACTGCGGCGAAGCGCCCCTCAACACACTTTGTGTCGCCCACAGACGTGGGACTGTCTACCCTCCCCGACGGATAGGAGACCCCGGTGCCGGGCCGGTCCTGCGGCATCCACAGTGGAGGGACGTAGGCAGGCACTCAGGCGAACAATCGGGGAACTCATGGAAGCAAGCACGTCATCACGGCCCCGTTGGGCGGGGAAGGTGAGACGACTCGCGGTCGCGGCGGTCCTGATGACCACGTCCGTGGCAGCGGTCGAGGTCACGTTGGCCGGCCCGGCTCAAGCGGCGGGCTGGGTGAGGCCGTTGGAGAACTACACCACCAACGGTGGATACACGGGGCCGCGGCCCGGCCACAACGGCGTCGACATCATTGCACCACCAGGCACGGACATCCGCGCGGCCTCGGGCGGTGTAGTGGAGCAGGCCTACTGGGACGACGGGTGCGGCTGGTATGTCGGGATTCGCCACTCCACCAACGAGGGCACCCTCTACTGCCACATGATCTCGCCGCCGCTGGTGTCCGTCGGTCAGAGCGTCAGCACGGGGCAGGTGATCGGCCACGTGGGCTCGACGGGCGATTCGGGGACACCGCACCTGCACTTCCAGACGCATGTCGGGACGACGACCGACGAGAACAACACGACCGACCCGATGACGTTCATGTCGGCCCGTGGGGTCAACCTCGCCGGCGGCAACCCTCCGCCGACCAACCCTCCGCCGAGCGGAGGACCGTACAACGTGACCACCTTCGCCAACGCGCCCGGCTACGCCTCGGCGACCAGCACCACCCAGACCGGCACGCTCAACGCCGGTACGAATTACGTCTACTGCAAGTACTGGGGCCGCAATGTCGGCAACAGCACCTCGTACAACCACTGGTGGCTCAAGACCGACCTGGACACCGGGTCGCCGTGGCAGAACCAGTACGTCTCCGCGTACTACCTGAACAACTGGGGCAACGACGAGGCCCTGACCGACAACGGGGTCTCCATCCCGAGTTGCTGACCTGACCCTCTGACGCTGGGCGCCGCGCCTCCGGAGCGCGGCGCCCAGGCATGCGCTGGGCGGGCAAGCAAGCACCCGCCGGCCCAGCGGGCCGGCACTGATCGCGGTCGCTACGCTTCACCGCACCTGCGATGGGAGGATCACCCCAGATGAGCGACGAGTACGTCAGCTTGGACAAGGATCTCGACGGTGACGGCGACGTGGACCCGGCCCGCGTCTACACCCTCGACGACGGCAGCAACGTGCTGGTCGGCGCCCTGGACGGCGACGGCGAGGACGACTTCACCGCGGTGGACGCCGACGGGGACGGCGTCTACGAGACGTCGTACGACGCCAACACCGGCGAGACCACCGACCTGACGGCGGACGCAGCCGCCTCGTAGCCTGACGAGCGCGCTGAGGCCGGGCCTTGGAAATGTCGACAGCATTCCAAGGCCCGGTGTCGGTTCAGTCAGGTTCCTCGGCGCCGGCGGCGCCCGGGGGCTGGTTGGCGCGGGAGGCCCGGGCGATCGAGGAGGGGCCGCTGGTCAGTGCCCGCCGCCACGGTGGTGTGCCCTCGATCTCGACCTGCAGCGAGACGCTCAGGAAGGTCCGGATGAGCACAATCAGGCCCAGCACGGTCACGTTCTGCAGGGTCGGCGAGACCGCCACGGTGCGGATCAGGTCGGCCGCGACCAGGATCTCCAGGCCCAGCAGCAGGACGCTGCCGAACGTTTCGCGCAGTGCCTGGAAGCCGCGCTTGCCGCCGGCGGCCCGCCACATCCGGGCGGCGACGGTCGCGGACCACACCAGGCCCAGGATCAGCACCCCTACGCCGATCGCCTCGAAGCCTCGCGCCACGAGCTCCATCACGTCCGTGTAGCGCACCGCGGCCAGCTCAGGACAGATCGCGCAGGAGGTCGGGGTCCGTGTTGTCGGTGCGCCGCACGATCGACAACGCGCCGCGCGGCTCGAACACCGCGTAGCGCACTGCGGCCAGCTCGGCGACGCCGTGCTCGCGCAGCATGCCGTACAGGTCCTGGCGGGTCAGGCCGCAGTGCTGCAGCTCGGCCTCGAGCACCTGGCCGTCGGCGACCAGCAGCCGCGGCGGGTGGTCGATCAGCCGGGCGAACAGCGGCCGGAAGCGCAGCCGGCTGGTCAGCTGGTGTGCGACGAGGATCGTGATCAGCGTCGCCGCGCCGGCCAGGTAGCCGGCGTCGTGCGCGCTGGGCACCCGCCCGACGATGGCGCCGGCGGCGACGGCCGCGACGAAGTCGAACGCCGACATCTCGGCGAGAGTCCGGCGTTGACCGACCCGGAAGCAGGCCACGGCGGTGGCGTACAGCAGCAGGGTCCTGACCACGACCCACCACACGTCGTGCGGGGATCCGAACACCTTCCACACGGCCAGCGGGCTACCCGATCCGGCCGCGCCGACCGGCGCGAACGGGTGAAGGTCCCGGGGAGGTGAGCCGATCTGGGTTCCGGCCCGCCGGTGCGGGAAGGCACACGGGTTGTCTCCAACGTCCCCAGAGGGGTGTGTCATGGCGGATAGCAACGATGTCTTCGACGTGATCGTGATCGGCGCGGGGCCGGTCGGGCTGACCGTCGCCGCGCGCGCTGTGCGGGGCGGCCTGACCGCGGTCGTCGTGGAGGATCGGCTGGCCGGCGGGGAGTGTGAGTACTACGCGTGTATCCCCAGCAAGGCGCTGCTGTGGCCGATGGAGCTGGCGGCCGAGGTGGATCGGATGCCGGGGCTGCAGCTGCGCGGGCCGATCGACACCGCCGCGGTGCTGGCGCGCCGCGACGATACGGTGTCGCACCGCGACGACGGCCACGAGGTGAACCTGATCGAGAAGCTCCCGGCGACGTTCGTGCGGGGTCGCGGACGGCTGGCCGGGCCGCTGCGGGCCGAGGTCAGCACGGACGGGGGTGACCGGCGGGTGCTGCGGGCCCGGCACGCCGTCGTGCTCGCCACCGGCAGCATCCCGGCGGTTCCCGACGTGCCGGGGCTGCGGCAGGCCGGCCCGTGGACCAACCGGGAGGCGACGAGCGTCCAGCAGGTGCCCAAGCGGCTGGTCGTGCTCGGCGCCGGACCGGTGGCCTGCGAGATGGCCCAGGCGTTGCACTCCCTCGGCGCGGAGGAGACGACCATGCTCGTGCGCGGCGAGCGGCTGCTCACCCACGCCGAGCCGTTCGCCGGCGAACTGGTTGCGCGCTCGTTCCGGGAGACCGGCATCGACGTGCGCTTCGGGCGCTCGGCCGTCCGGGTGGAACGCACGGCTCCGGACGGGCCGGTGACAGTGCACACCGATGACGGCGCGCGGATCGACGCCGACGAGATCCTCGTCGGCACCGGCCGGCGGCCGGCGATCGACGACATCGGCCTGGACACGATCGGCCTGCGCGCGGACGGCCCGATCACGGTCGACGCGAGCATGCGGGCCACCGCGGTGCCCGACGGCTGGCTGTACGCCGTCGGCGACGTGAACGGCCGCAACCTGCTCACGCACATGGGCAAGTACCAGGGCCGGGTGTGCGGCGACGTGATCGCCGCCCGCGCCCGGGGCGGGCCCGAGGACGCGCCGGGGCTGCGCGACACCGCCGACGACCGGGGCGCACCGCAGGTCGTCTTCACCGAGCCGCAGGTCAGCACGGTCGGGCGCACCGAGGCCCGGGCCCGCGCCGACGGGTTCACCGTGCGCACCGCGGAGTACGACATCGGCGAGGTCGCCGGCGCCTTGGTCCGCGGGGTCGGCTACGGCGGCTGGGCGAAGCTGGTCGTCGACGAGGACCGCCGGGTCCTGCTCGGGGCCACCTTCGTCGCCTCGGACATGGCCGACATGCTGCACTCGGCCACCATCGCGGTGAACGCGGAGGTCCCCCTCGACCAGCTGTGGCACGCCGTGCCGCCGTTCCCGACCGTCAGCGAGGTCTGGCTGCGCCTGCTCGAGCAGTGCGGCCTGTGACGCGGGTTTCGACCTGACGATCGGGGTACGTGCGAATTATGACTGTTCGGCATGGGCATGGCGCGCCCCACGAGGATCACGTGATCGTGCTGTTCGGCGCCACCGGGGATCTCGCCAAGCGCGAGCTGCTGCCCGGGCTCTGGCGCCTGGCGCAGGCGGGGCTGCTGCCGTCCAGATATCGCATCGTCGGCTCGGCCCGCTCGGCGCGCACCGACGACCAGTTCCGCCAGCACGCGAAGGACGCCGTGACGCAGTTCGGGCAGGGGGAGCCGGCCGGCGAGGCGTGGGACGAGTTCGCCGGCTCGCTGTCCTACGGCGCCGCGTCGCCTGCGGATCCCGAGCCGCTGCTCGACGCGGTGGCGGAGGCCGAGAAGGCGATCGGCGGGCACGCACGGAAGCTGTTCCACCTGGCCGTACCGCCGCAGGGTTTCACGTCCACGATCGACATGCTGGGGCAGACCGGTCTGGCGGACAACGCCCGCGTCATCATCGAGAAGCCGTTCGGCACCGATCTGGCGTCGGCCCGTACGCTCGACAAGACCGTGCACGCCACCTTCGACGAGTCCCAGGTGTTCCGGATCGACCACTTCCTCGGCAAGGAGTCGGTCGACAACATTCTCGCCCTGCGGTTCGCCAACGGGCTGTTCGAGCCGATCTGGAACCGCGACCACATCAGCCACGTCCAGATCGACGTGCCGGAGGCGATCGCGATCGAGGGGCGCGCCGGGTTCTTCGAGCAGACCGGGACGTTCCGCGACATGATCGTCACGCACCTGTTCCAGGTGCTGGGGTTCGTGGCGATGGAGCCGCCCACCTCGCTGGCCGCCAAACAGCTGCGCGACGAGACGAGCAAGGTCTTCGAGGCGATGCCGCCGCTGGACCCCGCCCAGGTGGTGCGCGGGCAGTACCGCGGCTACCGCGACGAGCCCGGCGTCGACCCCGGCTCGCAGACCGAGACGTTCATCGCCGCACGCGTCGAGGTCGACAACTGGCGCTGGTCGGGGGTGCCGTTCTACCTGCGCTCCGGCAAGTCGCTCGGGCAGAAGCGGCAGGTCGTCACCCTCGGGCTCAAACGTCCGGCCATGCGGATGTTCGCGCTGGAGCCGGCCGTGACCGACGAGATGCACAGCAACCGGCTGGTGATCGAGTTCGACGATCCCGGCTGGATCGAGGCCCATTTCCTGGCCAAGGAGCCCGGCGCCACCCGTCGCCTCGGCGAGGCGAAGATGACGTTCCGGTACACGGACTCCTTCTGCACGCAGTACGCGCTGGCCGGCTACGAACGACTCATCCTCGACGCGATGCTGGGCGACCAGTCGCTGTTCACCCGGGCCGACGGCATCGAGCGGCTCTGGGAGGTGTCCGCCCCGCTGCTGGACAGCCCGCCACCGGTGGAGCCGTACGACCCCGGGTCGTGGGGCCCGGACTCCATCCACCGGCTCATCGCGCCGCACCGCTGGTTCCTGCCGAGCAATCCATAACGACGTGCCGACGGCCGACAAACCGGTCGCTGAAGGAGGAACCACGATGGCAACGCAGACGCCGATGCAGATCGGGATGGTCGGGCTGGGCCGGATGGGGGCAAACCTGGTCCGCCGCCTGATGCGGGACGGCCACCGATGTGTCGGGTACGCCCGCACGGAGGCCACGGTGCGGGCCCTCGCCGGCGAGGGCATGGTCGGCGCCGCGTCGATGGCGGACCTCGTGGCGAGGCTCGACCGGCCGCGGGCGATCTGGCTGATGGTGCCGGCCGCGGCGGTGCAGTCCACGCTCGAGCAGCTCGTCGAGCTGCTCGACGAGGACGACGTGGTGATCGACGGTGGAAACTCGTACTACCGGGACGACATCGCCCGCGCGAAGCAGCTCGCCACGCACGGGATCCGCTACGTGGACTGCGGTACGTCCGGCGGGGTGTGGGGCCTGGAGCGCGGCTACTGCCTGATGATCGGCGGCGAGAAGGAGGCGGTTACCCGGCTCGACCCGATCTTCAAGAGCATCGCACCCGGTCGCGGCCGCGCGGAGCCGACGCCGAGCCGCACCCGCGACGGAAGCGCTCCGGAGGGGTACCTGCACTGCGGTCCGAGCGGCGCCGGCCACTTCGTGAAGATGGTCCACAACGGCGTTGAGTACGGGATGATGGCCGCCATCGGCGAGGGCCTGTCGATCATCAAGCATGCCAATGCGGGCAAGAGCGGGCGGCTCGTCGACGCCGAGACCGCGCCGCTGCGCGACCCGGAGGCGTACAGCTACGACTTCGACGTCGCCGAGGTCGCAGAGGTGTGGCGGCGCGGCTCGGTCGTCGGGTCGTGGCTGCTGGACCTCACCGCCGACGCGCTGGCCCGCTCCCCGCAGCTGGACGACTTCAGCGGGCGGGTGTCGGACTCGGGCGAGGGCCGCTGGACCGTCCAGGCCGCCATCGACGAGAGCGTGCCCGCCCCGGTGATCACCACGGCGCTCCTCGAGCGCTTCGAGTCGCGCGGGCACGGCCAGTTCACCGACAAGGTGCTCTCCGCGATGCGCAGCGAGTTCGGCGGCCACGCGGAACAGCGGACCTGACGCGAGCACCTTCCGCCGGATGAGGCTCGTATCCCATCCGGCGGAAGGTCAGTGCGGTGTCAGCCAGAGCACAGCGTGCCGGTGCGTACCAGGCGGACCGCGTCGGCCCCGACCTGCAGCGGGTAGGCCGCCCCGCCGTCGTCCCACAGGGTCACGGTGGCGGTGCCGTCGCTGGTGCACACGCCGCCGACCGTCGCCCAGGCGTTGGTGTAGTCCTGCTGGTTGACGTAGCCGTTGGCGGTGCCGCCGCCGGGCGAGCTGATGACGTAGTGCGCGTTCGGCGAGTTGGAGTGCGCGTTGGGAACGTAGGCCTGCACCTGGTAGGCCCGGGTGGTGTCCAGGCCGGTGAACTGATACCTGGCGCTGGAGTCCTTGACGCTGCCGTTGGCGTACGTCCAGACCTCCCGGCCGTTCAGGCCGACCCCGCCGCCGGAGAACCAGGTGCCGGTCGTCGAGAAGCCGCTGCACGCGCCCGGCCCGGTGATGAGCGCGCCGTAGTTGACGCAGCCGCCCGATGACGCCGTGTAGACCGACGCCACGCCGTTGGCCCAGATCATGTAGCCGTTCTGGTAGTCCTGCCGGATGCCCTCGCTCGTGCTGTACTCCAGCGACGTCGGGAACCCCAGCGCCGACGAGGTCTCGCCGAGCGAGCGGTACTTGACGAACAGGCAGCCCTTGACGCCCCAGGTGACGCCGTTGCGGAAGTACAGCGCCGAGTGCGGCAGCGCCTGGCCGCTGCTGCACGGCGAGCCCGCCGTGTAGTTCACCGCGCCGGCGCCGCCGGGCGGGATCTGCTCGTCGGAGCTGGGGTAGCCGAACTGGCCGGCGAAGCCGCCGAAGCCCGCCTTGGTCAGGTAGTCGCGGTAGATGCAGCCGTGCATCTCGTGCACGTTGGTCGCGCTCGACCAGATGAGGGCCGATCCCTGGCCGCAGTCCTGCCCGGAGAACGGCTGGCCCCAGCCGCCACCGGCGAGCCCGCGCGCCGCCCCGGTCGGCGCTCGCAGCAGGCCGGTGACGCCGCCGAGGGAGTCGAACTTCGAGCGCAGCGGGGCCCCGCTGCCACCGGGGTTGTCGACGATCGGGTACGCCCACTCGGCGGTGTACGGTGCGCGAGTGTCGAGAGCGGCCAGGTACACCAGCTGGTGTGCGAAGTCGCCGTGGTACGGGTCGGCATTGCGGATGTTGAGCACGTTCACGCCGAGGTCCTGATACGCCGACCCGAACGTCTCGACCCGCACGGCCCGCGCCACCATCTCGGTGCACGCCTGGACCACGGATGCGGTGCGGGCCTGGTCGACCGACTGGCCGGCGGCGACGCCGGCGAGCTCCAGCTGCGACGCACGCCCGGACAGGCTCCGGGCGACCTCGTTGTTGTGCAGGTCCATCGCGTGCGTGCGGTACAGCGCCGGATCCTCGTTCGGGATGGTCTCGTGCGCGTAGCCGACCCGCCGCGCGTAGTCGGCGTCGGAGTTCTGCGTGATCATCAGCTGCCACAGGCAGTGCTGCGTCGAATCCTGGCGGCCGTCGAGCACGCCGTGGTCGTCGATGACGAAGGTCATCTGATGGTCGGCGAAGTACTTGGCGTCGACGACCACGAGGCAATTTCCGAAGTCCTCGGCGCAGATGTCCCGCTCGGCCTGCTTGAGGTCGCACCAGGCGCCGGTGAGGAAGGACGGTACCGAGCCGGTGTCGCAGGTGTCGCTGGCCGGCGCGGCCGCGGCCGGCGTCTCGGCCAGCGGCATCGCGAGACCGGCGGCGAGTAGGGAGGCGAGCAGCGCGATCGCCGCCCGCGCGCGAGTACGTTGCACGTTCGTGTCTCCTCGGTGGCTGGGTCCGCCCGGTCGATCGGCCGGCTCTGGCAGCAGCGAACCGGGCCGCCCCGACGGCCGGCAAGGGCGCCGACCAAACCGCGAACAAACACGGAACGGCTATCCTCCCGCAGGGAGGACGCATGGACAGCGGTGACTTCATCGGGATCGGCCCCGAGCTACGCCGGCTCCGGCGGGCCGAGGGGCTCAGCCAGCGGCAGATGGCCGCGCGCCTGAGGCTCAGCGCGCACAGTGCGGTCTCGGACTTCGAGCTGGGCCGGCGCATCCCGGCCGAGGACGTGGTCGCCGCCTACGAGCGGGTGCTCGGCCTGCCGCCGGGGCGCCTGGAGGAGTACCGCCGCCGCGACCTCGCCCACCGGGCGGACCTGGAGTTCGAGGCGGCGGCCCGGCCGGCCGTCGAGGAGCCCGAGAGCCCCGCCGCCGTCCCGCCGGTCGTGCGGCGGCGGCTGCCGCGGCGGTATCTGCTCGCCGGCGCCGTCCTCGTCCTCGCCGTTGCCGCGGCGGCGAGCCCGACCGTCGCCCATCCGAGCGAGCCGGGCTGGGTCTGGTCCAACCAGCATGTGACCGACAACGCTGAGCGCGTCACGCCGGAGAACATGGACGGCGACGACCCGCGCGCCCGCGGCTGCGCCGCCGACTCGACGACCGTCGTCGAGACCCCGCTGCTGCTGCCCGGCGGCGGCGACTTCGGCACGCTGCGGCTGCGCCACTCCGCCAAGTGCGGCACCAGCTGGGGCTCGGCCTACTACGCCAACCCGGACCTGTACACGGTGCGGATCGCGGCGCACCGCCCGGCCGACGGCGCCGAGGTCCACTCGGAATGGTCGAACAACACGCCCCCGGGCAGCTACGGCGACATGCTGTCGACGGCCACCGGCTGCGTCTGGGTGGAGGCCACGGTGACCACGCCGGCCGGCACCACGTCACCGGTACGGACCCCCTGCGCCTGACGCCGCCTCGGCGCAACACTTGGTCGATCAGTCTGAGGTCCGGCCCGCCGTTGTTCGCGCGGTGACGACGGCGTCGGTCATGCGGCGCACCAGGGCGGCTGCCCCGGCGGTGTCCTGCTCGGTGAAGTCCTGCGCGCCGTCGTCCATGAGCAGTCCACGCGGGTCACCGAGCTTGCCGAGCACTTCCGCAGCGGCCGTGCGCAGTCGGCCATCGCGCTGGTCCGCACCGTCGTCGTGCCGGCCCTGGCGCTGCTGCTGCGCGAACGGTTCTGGTGGCCGGGCAGGCCCGCCACCGCGACCGCCCCCGCCGGCCCGGTGCCGGCTCGTGACGAATGGCTCAACCCAGGGCTGACGAGGGCGCGAAACCCGGCGGAACGCCCGGTTGCGCCGCGTCGTCACCTGCTGAACGTGTTCTGTTCACGTTGACGTTGCCGCTTGCCCATCGACGCCTCAGAGGCTGCGTGCTGGATCGTTTTGCGAAGCAAGCAAGCCGACATATCAGGAGCGTGCGAGCGTGAGTGTTTCCCGTCGTCAGATCTTCAAGGGCGGCGCCGCGGCGGGCGTGGGCCTGACCGTCGCCGGTGTCCTGCCGAGCCTGGCCGAGCCGGCCGCGGCGCACGACGACCACGGGCCGTCGGACCGCCCGGGCAACGGCCGTCCGTTCCCGCCGCTGGTGGACGACCCGAAGGGCATCCTCGCGCTGCCGTCGGGCTTCTCCTACAAGATCGTGACCCGTGAGGGTGAGACCGACATGTCGTTCGGCCAGGGCAAGACCCCGGGCTTCCACGACGGCACCGGCGTCGTCTCCTCCAACCACCGCGGCCTGACGATCATCCAGAACCACGAGCTGACCCCGCACATGTCGGTCTTCGGCGTGCCGCACATCGCCGGCACGGTCTACGACCCGGGCGCGGTCAACGCCAGCGGCTGCACCGTCGTCACCACCGACGGCAACGGCAACCGCACCGCCGAGTGGGTCGGCATCTCCGGCACCGTGCGCAACTGCGCCGGCGGCGTGACCCCGTGGGGCACCTGGCTGACCTGCGAGGAGACCTTCATCAACGCGGGCACGACCTGGAGCGCCGCGGGCCAGACCGGCACCTACGAGAAGAACCACGGCTACGTCTTCGAGGTGTTCACCTCCGAGTCGGGCCGCCAGCTGCCCAAGCCGATCAAGGCGTTCGGCCGGTTCGAGCACGAGGCCATGGCCGTCGAGCCCAACGGCAAGTTCGCGTACCTCTCGGAGGACTCCAGCGGCCCGAACGGCCTGTTCTACCGCTGGACGGCCCCCAAGGGCAAGAAGCTCGGCCCCGGCCTGGCCAGCACCCTGTCGGACACCGACGGCAAGCTCGAGGCGATGCAGATCCGCCTCGACGACGGCAGCATCGTGCCGGACGTCGCCTACATCACCTCGGCGCAGCTGGGCCGCCCGTTCAAGGTGACCTGGATCGAGGTCCCGGACCGCGAGGCCACCACCAAGACGATCCGCACCCAGTTCGCCGACGGCACCGTCACCCGGGGCAAGAAGTTCGAAGGCGTCTGGAGCAACGGCAAGGGCTGCTACGTCGTCAACAGCTTCGCCTTCGGCGCCAACGACCTGCCGGCCGACGCCACCAAGCACGACGGCATGGTGTGGTTCTACGACTACTCGGACGAGACCATCACGCTGGTCACGTACTTCCCGCACAACCCGGCGTCGGAGTCCGAGGCCGGCGCCGCCCCGAAGTACACCGACATGGTCTTCGACGGCCCGGACAACGTGACCGTCACCCCGTGGGGCACGCTCGTGCTGGCCGAGGACGGCGTCAAGGCGTCGCACGTGCTCAGCTCGATCCCCGGCGGCCCGACCTACGCGATCGCCCGCAACCAGGTCAACATCGCCGCGGCGGGCGCCGCGCCGGTGTACTCGGAGTTCACCGGCCCGACCTTCTCGCCCGACGGCAAGGTCCTGTTCGTGAACATCCAGGCGCCGGGCATCATGCTCGCGATCACCGGCCCCTGGTCGAAGTACCTCGGCTAGACAACGTGTTGAAAGGGCCCCCGGTGTCCGGGGGCCCTTTCGCGTTCCTACGGCGCGGCCCAGCCCACGGGGACGTGGCCGATGCGGACGCGCTGCGGGTGGTCGCCGACCGGCACGCTCGCCACCTTCTGCCCGGTGGCGAAGCTGATCGCGGTGACCTGGTCGGCGCCGGACTCGGAGATGACGCAGTCCCGCCCGTCGCCGCTGACCGTCGCCCAGTAGGGCTTGCTCGCCGGGACCAGGGCGCCCTCCTGCAGCGTGGCGCGGTCCACGACGGTGGCGTAGTCGTCCATGGTCCCGGCCACGCACACCTTCGCGCCGTCCGGGCTCATCGACAGGCCGTGGTGGCGGGAGTCGTTGACCCACGTGGTGCGGTCGGGGCTCGTCGCCGGGTTCTTCGGCAGCTCCTTGATGCGGGTGATCCGGTCGGCGGCGACGTCGTACTCGACGATGCCGTTGAAGAACGAGACCTGGAAGTACAGCGTCCGCTCGTCCGGGGTGAACACCGCCGGGCGGACCGCGTCGGAGAGGTCGGAGCGGCCGAACGCGTCCAGCCGCTGGCGCATGTCGATGGTTCGCACCACCCGGAACGTGCGGGTGTCGGCGACGGTGATGTGCCGGTCGCCCTTGGTCCAGTCCAGCCACGGGTCGTCGAGCGACGTGTTGACCTCGCCGATGGACATGTTCCACAGGTACCGGCCGCCGCCGGTGTAGATGTTCTCGTGCGGCTTGTCGCCGGCGCCGAACGAGCCGAGCTGCCGGCCGGTGTTGATGTCGAGCACGTGCACCGTGTTCGACGTCGAGGCGGACACGGCGACCTGCGCGCCGTCGGGCGAGACGGCCATGTGGTCGGCGCGGAAGCCCGAGACCGGGAAGCGCCAGCGCAGCGCGCCGGTGCTCAGGTCGATCGAGACGACGTCGGCGAAGCTCGGCCGGGACACGACGAGCGCGGAGCCGTCCGGCGTGGTGTACATGTCGTCGACGAGCTGGTCGTGCCCCTCGCCCGGGCCCTGCTGGACGCCGAGGTAGAAGGCGAGCTTGACCGGGTTGAGGTAGATCTCCAGCAGGCGCTGGCTGCGGTCCGGCACCACGTTGACGCGGCCGAGCTTCGCGTAGGTGCCCGAGGAGCGGATGACGTCGACGGTGCCGTCCCAGTTGTTGCCGACGAACATCACCTCCTGCAGGGCGGGCGCGGCGGCGGCCGGCGCGGCGGCGGTGGACACCGGGGCGAGGGCGGTGGCGAGCAGTGCGAGGCCGGCGAGCGCGGCGCGCCGGCGCGGGGCGGGTGTTGGGGTCACGCGGCTCTCCCTGAATGACGTTACCGGGCGGTAGCCTTCAGGTAATCTCCGATCGGCGCCGCTCGATAGGTTGCCGCACACAGCGCGGCGCCACCCGGTTGTCGCCCATCCACAACGGAGACGCCATGCTCGCACCGCTGCTGACCGCCCCCGCCGTCCCACTCGTCGCCGCCGCGACGGAGACGCCATGCTCACGCCGCTGCTGACCGCGCTCGCCGGCGACGAGGGCCTGCTCGACGAGCTCGTCGCCGCCGCACGGGACGCCTCGCCCGAGGTGGCCCGGCTGCCGGCCGAGGAGAGCCGCCGCCACGTCGCCCTGCTCCTCGCCGCGGGTCTCGCCGCCTTCCGGCAGCCCGCCGACGATGCCTCGTTCGCCGAGGCGGAGCGGCTCGGCGCCGACCGGGCCGCGCAGGGCGTGCCGATCGCGGCGCTGCTCGGCGGGGTGCGGGCCGCGCGCACCCGGCTGCTGGAGATCGCCGTGGACCGCGGGCGCGCCGCCGGGATCGCCGACGAGGTGCTGCTGTCGGCGGCGCTGGACTTCGACCGGTACGTCTCCGCGCTGGAGCGCCACGTCGTCGACGGCCATCATGCCGCGCAGCGCTGCCTGGCCCGCGGACGGCGCGACCAGCGCGACGCCGTGCTGCGGGCGCTGCTGCTGGCGGGCGCGCCGCCGGCCTCCCCCGACGAGGTCGCGGCGGCCGGGCTGCGGGAGCACATGGCGTACCGCTGCGTGGTCTTCGACGTCACCGACCCCGGCCGTGCCGACGCCCTCGAAGCCCGGCTGGCGGCGTGCGGCGGCGTCTTCGGCACCGTCGAGGGCCGCCTCGCCGGGCTGGTCGTGCGGGAGCCGTCGCGGGTCGACCCGGCGGTGCTCGTCGTCGCCGGCCCGCCGCTGCCCCTGGAGCGGGCCGCCGCCGGCTACCGCCTGTGCGTGGCGGCCCTCGCCGGCGCGGCCCGGTTCGGCCGGCCCGGGCGGCACGCGGCCCTGGACCTGGCCGGAGAGGCGGCCCTCACCGCCCAGCCGGAGCTGGCCGGGCTGCTCGCCGGCGCGCTGCTCGGCGCCCTCGACCCGGCCGACGCGTTCCACCGGGAGCTGGCGGCGACCGCGCTGGCATACCTCGACCACGGCCAGCGCCTGGACCGCACCGCGGCGGCGCTGCACGTCCATCCGAACACGGTCCGCTACCGGCTGCGCGTCCTGCAGGAGCGCACCGGGCTGCCGCTCGACGACGGCACGGTCCTGTCGACACTGCGCTCGTGGTGGGCGCTGCGCGCCTGGCTGGACGAGTGCGGCAAACCGACCTGATCGAACGGTTCGCGGTGGTCAGTCCGCCGCCGGTACGACCAGGACCGGCCGGTGGGCATGGTGCAGGGTCGAAATGGCGACGCTGCCGAGGAGGATCTCGCGGATCGCCGCCCGGCCGCGCGACCCGACGGCCAGCACCGCGGCGGCGCGCTCCCGGGCGCACTCGACGAGCGCACCGGCGACCGCGCGGGCCGTTGCACGGTGCCCGCCCGGCGGATGCAGCCGGACCGGCTCCAGGTCGCCGACGCGTCCGGCGCCGGCCGCTTCGTCCGGCGCGTGACCGTCCTCGACGGACACCGGCAACACGGTGCGCGCCGGCCAGAGCCGGACGGCGGCGTCGAAGGCCGCGCGCGCGGCGGGCGAGCCGTCGTAACCGACCAGGACGGGACCGGCGTCGAGGGCGGCGGCCTCGGCCGACAGCAGGGGGTGCGGTACGACCAGCACGGGCCTCGACGCGTAGTGCACCGCCACGTCGGAGACGCTGCCCAGGATCGCCCGGGCGCCGCCCAGGCCCCGCGAGCCGACCAACACCAGGTCGGCGTCCAGCTGCCGCGCGAGGTCGGCCAGCTGCAGCCCCTCCCCGGCGTAGGTGCGCACCACGAGCGGCCCGGCGTCCCAGCCGGCGGCCGTGGCGAGGGTGACGCCCATCGCGGCGACGCGCGTGGCCTCCCGCTCGCCTTCCCGCTCGACCGCCGCGACGAACTCGTCGACGTGCCCGGCGCCGGTCCACAGGCGGCGCCGCAGAGTGTCGTCGGCGAACCCCGGGGTCCACAGGTTGCTCACCCAGGCGCGCGCGCCCGGCAGCAGCCGCGCGCCGGCGCCGATGGCCACGCTCGCGGACGGCGAACCGTCGTACCCGGCAAGCACTCGAACGGCCATGCGGGCGACGTGCCCACCGCGGCACCCGTTATGCACGACGGCCGGCCCTCATCCGGCCCGCGCCGAGCCGTTGAGCGGAAGGTCGGCGTGCAGGCGGGTGCCCTGACCGGGTGGGCTGTCGAGGGTGAGGGTGCCGCCGATCGCCTCGACGCGATCGGCCAGGCCGGTCAGGCCCGTGCCGCGCTTGGGATCCGCGTCGCCGATGCCGTCGTCGTGCACGATCAGATGGAGGCGGTTGCGCCGCACGCACACCCGGACGTCGATATGCGCGGCCTTCGCATACTTGGCGACGTTCGTCAGGGCCTCCGCCACCACGTAATAGGCCGCGACCTCGACCGGTTCCGGCTGCCGCCCGTCCAGCTCCACGTCGAGCCGCACCGGGACGGCCGAGCGGCGCGCCAGCGTGTTGAGGGCGGGTCGCAGGCCGCCCGCGGTGAGGGCGGCCGGATGCAGGCCGCGCGACAGCTCGCGCACCTCGTTGACCGTCTCGTTCAGCTCGGCCACGACCTCGGCGAGCTCCCGGCGAAGGTCGCCCAGCCCGTCGGGCACGCCCGCCTCGAGCCGGCGGACGTCCAGCGCCACCGAGATGAGGCGCTGCTGGACGCCGTCGTGCAGGTCGCGCTCGAGCTGCCGGCGCGTCCGGTCGGTGGCGAGCACGAGCCGCGCCCGCGACCCGACGACCTTGGCCGTCTGCAGCAGGGTGATCCCCTGGCGGACGACCAGCAGCGCGACGACCATCGTCTCCACCACGAGCTGGACGTTGTCGACCGGGCCGCCCCGCACGTGCTGCACGACGACGACCACCATCATGACCGCAACCGGCACGTACGGCAGCAACAGATGGCCACGGCGCAGCTCCGGGCGCGCCACCCAGGCCGGCCCCGGCCCGGTCGGCGTCAGCGCCGCGAGCGCGACGAGGAAGAGCCCGGCGACGAACCCGGCGTCGGCCGCCGTCGGCATGCTCGCCCTGCCCTCGGCTACCAGGTACGCGAAGATGCTGTCCGACACGGACAGGCCGAACAGCCCGGCGCCGAGGACGACCAACTGCCACCGGTTCCCCACCGCGCTCACGCCGATGAGCAGGATGACGATGACGGTCAGCAGCAGGTCCGTCACGGGATAAGCGATCGCGATCGAGTACGCCAACTTGGTGGTCGCGCCGGCGCGCACCACCGGCCCGAGCACGGTGGCCCACGTGAGCACGAACAACGCGCCCGTGACCATGAGCCCGTCGAGGACCGTCACGACCCATCCGCCGTAGCGCCAGGGAACACCCGGCGCGGACCGGTCGGCCGCCAGCGCGATGATCGCCCCGAGCGCGAACACCGGAAGCGTCAGGTATCCCACGTCGGCCGGCGACGGCGACGGCAGCCCGACGCCGCCCAGCCGGTACCAGGACCACACCAGCTGCCCGAGCGCCCAGCCGCAACATCCGGCGCCCATCCACAGCCGCCACCGCCGCTGCTCGCCGGAGTGCCGGGCGGCGGTGATCCAGCAGGCGAGGGTCGCGGCCAGCGCCGCCAGGAACTGGCTGCTGTCGTCGGCCAGCAGCGACAGCCGCGGGCTCAGCAGCCCCGAACAGGCCAGCCCGACGGCGACGGCCAGCACAAGGGCGACCGCCGATATGGTCAACCATGGCCGGTGTGACAAAAGGTCAATCTCTGCCCGAATGCGACCAGATCCGCACATAGCCACAGTACCTTGACCGGGGCCGCCGTCCGGTCACGCCGGCGCCTGGTACAGGTCGAGCAGGCGCAGCCGGGTCGCCTGCATCCGCTCCACGACGACGGCCATGAACCGCGTGGTGAGCTCGTAGCCGAGCTCGGGGTCCTCGGCGCACAGCCCGCGCACGCCCGCGCCGTCGAGCGCGATGCTGAGCACCGGGTCGGTCGTAACCGCGCTGAAGTGCCAGCGGTACGGCGGGAAGAGCCACGACCAGCCGAGCACGCTGCCCGGTCCGATCGTCTCCACGACCACCTCACCGTGGCCCGGAACCTTCGTGCGCAGGTCGACCGAGCCGTCGCGGACGAGGTAGAAGCGCTGGGCCCGGCCGTTCTCCTCGAAGATCCTCGTGCCGGCCCGGAACGGCGCGCGCCGCGCCCAGCGCGACAGCCGTTCGACGTGCTCCGCCGGCAGCCCGGCGAGGAACGGATGCGCGACCATCAGGTCGTAGGTAGTGATCATGACGCTGCTCCCGGTTCGGTAGCGCGGCTGCTGTCCTATCCATCTCAGCTCCGGCGGCGGCGACCGGACAGGGTCCTCCGGCCCGTGTTCCTGCGATTTCGTTGGGTAAGGAAGCCAGCGAGGCGAGGAGGCGGATGCCATGCAGTTCACCGATCGCGCGGAGGCCGGTCGCCACCTGGCCGGACGGCTGCAGGGCGAGGCGGCGCCCGACGCCGTCGTGCTGGGCGTGCCGGGCGGCGGCGTGCCCGTCGCGATCGAGGTCGCCGCCGCGCTGGGCGTGCCGCTGGAGCCGCTGGTCGTCCAGCGGCTCGGCGTGCCGTTCCAGCTCGAGCTGGCGATGGGCGCCCTGGCACCCGGCGGTGTCCTCGCCGTGAACGCACCGGTGCTGCGCGCGGCGCGGGTCGACGGCGACGAGCTGGCGGCCGAGGTGGACCACGCCCGGGCCGGCGCCGACGACCGCTCCCGCTGGCTGCACGCGGGGCGCGAGGCGCTCGAGCTTCGCGGCCGGCCGGCGATCGTCGTGGACGACGCGATCGTCACGGGCGCGACCGCCCGCGCGGCGTGCAGCGCCGCCCGCGCCGCGGGCGCGACGAGCGTCGTCGTGGCCACTCCCGTCGCCGGGCGGGCGGGCCTCGCCGGGCTGGCCGGCGCGGCCGACCGGGTGATCCACCTGGAGGCGATCGCCGCCGGCGAGGCGGCCGGCGGCCGGTACGCCGACTTCCGGCCGGTGCCCGACGACGAGGTGGTGCGCCTGCTGTCCGGCCCCTCGAGCAGGCGCGCGACGCCACGCACCGGTCACGGCGACCCGCCGGAGGAGGACGGCCGCCTCGCCGTGCCGGAGCGAGCCATCGGCATGGTGGTGCTGGCGCACACCAGCCGCCTCGCCGAGGACGGGCCGCGGTACCGCTGGATCGCCGGCCGCCTGCGCGACGCCGGACTGGCGACGCTGTCGCTCAACCTGCTGCACGAGGACGAGGAGATGGACTGGCGCGCGGCACACGACGTCCCCCGGCTCGCCGGCCGCCTCGACGCCGGCCTGCAACGGCTACGGGCGGACGCGACGCTCTCGGCGCTGCCGGTCGGCGTGTTCGCCACCGGCAACGCGACCGCCGCGGCGCTCTCGCTCGCGACCGGGCCGGGCGGCGGGCCCTTCACCGCGATCGTCAGCCACGACGGGCGGCCGGACCTCGCCTGGCCCGCGCTGCCGCGGGTGGCGGCGCCGACGATGCTCATCGCCGGCGGCCGCGACGAACATCTGCTCGAGCTCAACCGGGCGGCATTCGGGCGCCTGCCCCCGACCGGCCGCCTCGCGGTCCTGCGCGACGCCGGCCACCTGGTGCAGGAGCCGGGCGCGCTGGCGATGCTGACCGGGCTGGCCACCGCCTGGTTCGCCGACCGGCTCGACGGCGGCGTCCCGGCGCCCGGGTGACCTTCGGCCCTGCGGCGATCGATCACGCGAGCGCACGGTTGAGACATGACGACCTCCACGCCGACCATGCGGTCCGGGCTGACCCAAGCCGAGGTCACGGACCGGCGGTGCCGCTTCGGGCGCAACGAGCTGCCGGCGACCCGGCCGCCGTCCGCGATCGGCCGCGTCGCCGCGCAACTGCGCGACCCGCTCATCGTCGTTCTGCTCGCCGCCGCGGTCGTGACCGCGCTGCTGCGGGACTTCAGCGACGTCGCGGTCATCCTGCTGGTCGTCGTCGTCAACACCGCGATCGGCGTGGTCCAGGAGATCCGCGCCGACCGCGCTGTGGCCGCCCTGCAACGCATGGCCGCGCCGTCGGCCCGGGTCCGGCGCGGCGGCGCCGACACCACGGTCCCGGCGGCCGACCTCGTCCCCGGCGACCTGGTGCTCGTCGAGGCCGGCGACATCGTCCCGGCCGACCTCGAGGTCCTCGAGGCGGTCCGGCTGGCCGCCGACGAGTCCGCACTCACCGGCGAGTCGATGCCGGTGGGCCGGCGGGCCGGCGACGAGCTCGCCGCCGGCACCGTGGCCGTGACCGGCCGGGCGCTGGGCGAGGTGGTCCGCACCGGCGCCGGCAGCGCCCTCGGCCGCATCGCCGCGCTGGTCTCCGGCCAGCCGCGCCGCGCCACCCCGCTGCAGCGCCGCCTCGCCGGGCTCGGCAAGGTCCTCGCCCTGGCCGCGGCCGCGCTGTCGGGCGTCGTGTTGCTCGTCGGCGTCGCGCGCGGCGTGCCGTTCGGCGAGATGCTGCTCGCGGCGGTGAGCCTGACGGTGGCCGCGGTGCCCGAGTCGCTGCCGGCCGTGGTGACCCTGGCCCTGGCGCTCGGCGCGCACCGCATGGCCCGCCAGGCGGCCATCGTGCGCCGGCTGCCGGCCGTGGAGACGCTGGGGTCGGTCACCGTCCTGGCGACCGACAAGACCGGGACCCTGACCGAGGGCGTCATGAGCGTGGACCGGCTGCTCCTGCCGGACCGCACCGCCGTCGCGCTCGACGGGCGCGGCTACGAACCGGCCGGCCGCGCCGACGCCGAGCCCGGCCCGGCGGTGCAGCGGCTCGCCGAGGCGCTGGTGCTGTGCAACGACGCCGACCTCGCCGCGCCGGACGGCGAGCACCCGGCCTGGCGGCCGGTCGGCGACCCGATGGAGGCCGCGCTGCTCGCCGCCGCGGCGCGCTGCGGCGTCGGTCGCGACGCCCGCGACCTGCTCCCCCGCGTCGACGAGATCCCGTTCGACGCCGACCGGCGGCGCATGACGACCGTCCACCGCCGCCCCGACGGCGGGTGGCGGGTCGTGTGCAAGGGCGCACCCGATGCGCTGCTGGCGCCCGGCGGTCCGGTCCGCATCGGCGAGGACGACCGGCGGGCGCTGCTCGAGGCGGCGACCGGGCTCGCCGCCGCCGGCTACCGCACGCTGGCCGTGGCGGCCGCGGACCGGGCCGGACCCGCGGCCGCCGTCGCGGCCGACGCCGAGCACGACCTCGGCCTGCTCGGCCTGGCGGTGCTCGCCGACCCGATCCGCCAGGAGTCCGTCGGCGCGGTCGCGACGCTGCGCGAGGCCGGCGTCGACCTCGTCCTCATCACCGGCGACCACCCGGCGACGGCCGCGGCGATCGCCGAGCGGGTGGGCCTGACCGACGCGGCGAACGTCTACGCCCGGACCCGGCCGGAGCAGAAGGTCACCATCGTCCGCCGGCTGCAGGAGGCGGGGGCCGTGGTGGCGATGACCGGCGACGGCGTCAACGACGCACCGGCCCTGCGCCGCGCCGACATCGGCGTCGCGATGGGCCGCGGCGGCACCGAGGCCGCACGGCAGGCCGCCGACCTCGTCCTCGCCGACGACAACCTCGCGACCGTCGGGCGGGCCATCGCCGAGGGGCGGCGCATCTACGCCAACATCCGCCGCTTCCTGCTGTACGCGCTCTCCGGCGGCGCCGCGGAGGTGCTCGTCATGCTCCTGGGCCCGTGGCTGGGCCTCGCCGTGCCGCTGCTGCCCGCCCAGATCCTGTGGATCAACATGAACACGCACGGGCTGCCCGGCGTCGCGCTCGGCGGCGAGCCCGCCGAGGACGGCCTGATGCACCGGCCGCCCCGCCGGCCCGGCGAGGCGATCCTCGGCGGCCTCACCGGCCGCATCGCCCTGACCGCCGCGCTCATCACCGCCTCCGCCCTCGGCGCGGCGCTGTGGGTCCGCCACACCGGCGGCCCGTGGCAGAGCGCGCTGTTCGTCGTGCTGGGCCTCGCGCAGCTCGGCGTGGCGCTGGCGTTGCGCACGCCCGGCCGCCGGCGCCGCAACCGGGGACTGGAGACGGCCGTCCTCGTGTCCCTCGCCCTGCAGCTCGGCGCGCTGTGGCTGCCGCCGCTGCAGGACCTGCTCGGCACCGAGCCGCTGCGGATGCCCGAGCTCGCCGTCTGCGCCGCCGCCGCCATCGTCCCGGGGCTGGTCGCCCGCGCGACCCGCCGCCGGCCCTGAAACCCGACTATCACCCGGGGGAGATCGAGATGCCCGCGAACGCACCCGAATCGGTCACGAGATTCCAGATCGGCACGACGTGCCAGGAGCTCACCCGGGCGGCGCTGGCCGCCGTCCACGCGCCGTCCGTGCTCAACACCCAGCCGTGGCACTGGCGCATCACCCACGACACCGCGCTGCTGTACGCCGACCATCACCGCTGGCTGGCCGCGCTGGACCCCACCGGGCGGCTGCTCATGGTCAGCTGCGGCACGGCCCTGCACCACGCCTGCGTCACGCTCGCCGCCGACGGGGTGGACTTCGAGGTCGAGCTGATCCCCGCCGACGGCGACCCGGACCTGCTCGCCGTCGTGCGGTACCGCGGCCCGGCCCAGCCCTCGGCCCGCGCCCAGCGCATGCGCCGCGCCATCCGGGTCCGCCGGACCGACCGGCGCCCGTTCGCCGGCCGGCCCGTGCCGCAGGACTCGATCGACCGGCTGTGCCGCGCCGCGCAGCGCACGCACGCCCACCTGCACATGACGTGGGCCCGCGACATCGCCGACCTGGCGGCGGCCGCCGGGCAGGCGACCGCCGCCGAAATGTCCGACCCCGCGTGCCGGGCCGAGCTCGCCGCCTGGATCCGCAGCTCCGGCGAGGGCGACGACGGCGTACCCGTCGACACGCTCTCGCCGCTGGGCGCCCGGCCGGTCCCGATCCGCGACTTCACCGGCACCGACCCCGGCGTCGGCATCGGCCTCGGCTTCACCAGCCGGATCGACGTCACCGACCGCGAGGCCCGCTACGGCGTCGTGGTCACCGACGGCGACGCCGCAACGGACTGGCTCGCCGCCGGGGTGACGCTCTCCGCGGTGCTGCTGACCGCGACCGCCGAGCACCTGGCCACCTCCGCCATGAGCGACCTGGTCGAGCACGAGGTCGCCCGGCGGACGCTGCGGCGCATGATCGGCGGCGTCGGCTACCCCGCGATCGGCGTGCGCATCGGCCTGCCGGGGCCCGGCGCGCCACCGCCCAGGGCACCGCGCCGGCCGCCCACGGACGTCATCGAGGTGGTGGCCGACAAGATCACGTGACACCCGTCTCGAGCACCCGCTTCACGTCGCGCAGCACGATCACCGCGTCGCGGCCGTTCACGACGCGGTGGTCGTGCGCGATGCCGAGCGCGAACCGGTCCGTGCGCTGCGTCCCGGCCAGGGACAGCATGCAGGTCATCCCCGGCGGGATGATCGGCTGGGTCAGCACGACGTCGGCGTAGTTGGTCACGGACAGGCCGATGTTCGCACCGGCGAGATCCTCGGCCCGCAACGTCCCCGCCCGCGCGGCCTCGCGCATCGCCGCCAGCGCCGCGGCGATCTGCTCCAGGGACAGCGCGGCGACGTCGCGCACGACCGGCAGGTACAGCCCGTTGCCCGCGTCGACGGTGACCGCGACGTGCGCGCCCTCCGGCACCAGGACCCCGCCGTCGTCCTGGTAGGCGCCGAAGCACAGCGGATGGCGCTCCCGCAGCGTGCCGATCGCCCGCACGAGCAGCTCGACGACGCCGACGCCCTTTGCACGCCGCACGCGCGCGGTGTCGATCCACATGGCCGTGAACGCCGCCGGGATGCTCAGCGCCGACCGGGTCACGACGTCGGCGACGGCGCGCTGCTGCCTCGGCAGCTCGTAGCGCCGCGGCCCGGCCGGCGCCGCGGCGATGAGCGCCTCGACGTCGGACCGTCTGATCACCGCCTTGCCCAGGCCGCGCACGCGGGCCGGGTCGATGCCGGTCCGCTCCATGAGCAGCCGCGCCGGCTCGGTGATCACCAGCTCCGGTTCGGCGGCGTCGGCCGTCACCGTCGAGGCGAACGCCAGCCGCTCGGCCTCGGAGTCGAAGAGGTACCCGATGACGTCGCCGTGCGCGCACTCCCGCTTGGCGCCGACGACCCGCTGCAGCACCCCGCCGGCGGGCGCCAGGATGTCCTCGGCGGTCTTGGAGGTCTCCACGAGCGCGACGACGGCGCCCTCGGTCACGGCGTCGCCGTCGTCGCCGTACCACTCGAGCAGCGTGTACGTGACGTCGTTGGTGTTGAGCTTCGGCAGCACGATCTCACGCACCGACGGCCTCCAGGATCTGCCGGCGGATCGCCGCCGCGCCGAGCAGCACCCGCTGCTCCAGGTGGGCGGCGGCCGGGATGACGCTGTCCGCGGAGGTCATGCGCACGACCGGCCGGCGCAGGCGGCCCCAGGCCCGCTCGTACAGCTCCACGGCGACCTCGCCGCCCCAGGTGCCGCCCGGCGTGCTCTCCTCCGCCACCGCCACGATCCCCGCCTGCGCGGCGAGGCCGAGCAGCGGGCCGGTGTCGAGCGGGTACAGCTCGAACGGCACCACCACCTGGCAGACGAGCTCCTGCTCCAGGAACAGCCGGCGGGCCGCGGCCAGGGCGCGCACCGCGACGCCGCCGGGCGCGACGATGAGCACGTCGAGCTGCTCCCGCGGTACCGCGTCGAGATAGGCCCGCGCGAACAACCCCTCGTCGTCGAGGTGGTCGTAGCGGAACAGTTCGTCGACCTGCATCCGCTGCGGGTACAGCGTTTTGTCCTCGAACAGCACGCAGGGCTCGCCCCGCGCCACCAGGCGGGGCAGCAGCGCGACGAGGTCGTGCATCGGCGAGGCCTCGGCGACGTGCAGGTTCGGCACCCCGATGAAGTGCTTCTGCAGGCTCTGGCTGTGCGTCGGCCCGTAGCCGCGCCCGCCGCCGGTCGGGCAGCGCACGACGAGCGGCATCGGCAGCCGCCGCCCGTACATGGTGACCGACTTGGCCGCGAAGTTCACCAGCTGGTCGAAGGCTAGGGTGACGAAGTCGGCGAACATGATCTCGACGACCGGGTGCCCGCCGGCCAGCGCGAACCCGGCCGCGAGACCGGTGAACCCGCCCTCGCTCAGCGGCGTGTTCAGCACGCGGCCCGGGAACCGGGTCGACAGCCCGCGCGTGACCTTGAACGCGCCGCCGTACGGGTCGGCGATGTCCTCGCCGAGCAGCACCGCCGCGGGGTCGTCCGCGAGCATCCGGCCGAGCGCCCGGTTGACGTGCTCGGCGAACCGCTCCACCGGGGCGTTCACCGCGCACCCCAGGCCGACAGCGGCCGCCGCCGCACGTCGGCGACGACGGCGTCGATGCGCTCCCGCGCCTCGAGGTCCACTCGCTCGAACTGCTCCGGGAACCGCCCGGCATAGGCGGCGCCCCAGTCCCGGGCCCTGGCCTCCGCGACGGCCTCGGCGGGCCGGGCGTCGTCGCCCTTGCTGTGCGGCCCGAGCCGGTTGGTGCGGAACTCCACGACCAGCGGCGCCGGCGCGTCGCGGGCCTTCTGCACCGCCGCCCGCAGCTGCACGCGGATGCCGTCGACGTCGTCGCCGGTGACCAGCTCGTGCGCGATCCCGAAGGCGGCCGCCCGCTCGGCGATGCCGCCGGCGAGGTGCTCGGGCGCCGGCGTCGACTGCGCGATGCCGTTGTTCTCGACCACGACCACGAGCGGCAGCCGCCACAGCGCGGCCATGTTCAGCGCCTCGTACACGGCGCCCTCTCCCCAGGTCCCGTCGCCCATGAACACCACCGCGAGCGCCCGCGCGCCCACCTGCCGGTGCCGCAGCGCGATCCCGGCCGCGAGCGGCAGCGTCTGCCCCTGCACGCCGCTGGTGAGGAACCCCTCGCGGTAGAGGTGCTGGCTGCCGCCGACGCCCTGGCACAGCCCGCCCTCGCGGCCCATGATCTCGGCGAGCAGCCCGGCCGGGTCGTCGTAGCGGGCGAGGTAGTGCCCGTGCCCGCGGTGGTTGCTCACCACCACGTCGGCGGGCTCCAGCAGCGGCGCGATCGCCACCGCCACGTACTCCTGGCCGAGGCACGTATGCGTAGTGCCGCTGAGCTCCCCCTCGTCGAACAGCGACAACAGCCGCCGCTCGAAGTGGCGGATCGTCAGCAGCCGCCGGAGGTCGTCATCGTCGATCATGCATCCGACGCTATGACCGCACCGCGGCGCAGTTGAGGGCCGAAGGTCCCGACCTCAGCGCCGGGTGCCCGGGACCTCGAGGGGATATTCCGCGTCGTCCTGCGCGGCCATCGCCGCCATCGCCGTGTGGTAGCGCGCCCGCACGATCCGCCCCGACAGCAGCAGCCGCACCGCGTCCCGCTCGACGCGCCCGCGCCGCCGCTCGCCGGAGCTGGCCAGCCACAGGGCCAGCCGGGGCCGGCGCCGGTCGTCGGTCGCGCGCCGGGCGCGGATCGCGGTGACGTGCATGATGATCAGCGCGGCGTACACGCCCGCGGCGATCGCCCCGATCAACAAGGCCGCCTCCACCCGGACTCACCCCTTTCCACCCGTCGCGCCTCACTCAAGATTAGGCGGCCCTCGCCAGCATCCGCTGTGTGATTTGCTCAGTGCGCGGCGCTCACCCGGGGAGCTTCGCCGCCCGAATGCCGGTTCGACCGAAGGCCCCGAGGTGTACGGGACTGCAAAACCGGAACAACCGAGCTACCGCGACGCCCGCCGTGGTCGCTGCCCGTGACTCCCGGGCCTCACCCACCGTGGATAGTAACGGTCCCCTGGGTCCTCGGTCGCGCCGCGCCGTCCAGCGCGAGGCCGGTCAGCCGCGCCAGGGCGCCGCTCAGGCCGGCGCCGACCGCGGCCACGGCGAGGCCCAACAGGACCGGGCGAAGGTTTCGGGGCTGTCGCATCGTCGTCCTCCCATCTGGCCTTCATCCACACCGTCGCACCGGCGCGCGCCGTGCGCGGGAGTCGGAAGGCCCGAACGGGCCGGGCCGCACGCCCCCTGTCCGGCCGGTGGCCGCCGCCCGATGATCGGCATCGGCGGATCCCGTCTGTCGAGCGCGACGCCCGCCGGATCCTCGACGCGGCCTCCGGTTGAGCCGTCAGGGCTCGACGACGTCGGCGACCGGGCGGCGGTTGGTGTAGCAGGTCGTCGGCGCGTACCCGAACCGCAGCACCATCTGCGGCAGGTGCGGGCGGTCCAGGAGCCGGCGCAGCCCCTCCCGGGCCGCCGGCACCTCGATCGGCTGCGAGAACATCGCCACGGCCAGCCCCAGGTCGGCGGCGCACAGCAGCACCCGCTGCAGCGCCATGCCCGCCCGGACCTCGTCGGCCGGCCCGTCGCCGTGCACGCCGAGGACGGCCACGAGCGGCGCGTGGGTCGGGTCGCGCGTCGCGTCGTGCTCGGGGCCGCCGAAGTCGCGGCGGTGGAGCAGCTCGGCGGGGTGCGGCGCGTCGCCGGCCGCCTCGGGGTGCACGCCCTCGACCCGGTGATCCGCGCCGCGGCTCCAGGCGGACAGCTCGGCGACGTACGCCGGGTCCGCACTCAGTCGCCCGTCCGCGCCGCGGATGAGCTCGGCGACGCCGTTGAGATCGGCCTCGCCCGTGACGAACTGCAGCCAGCCGCCCTCCTGCCCGGCCGCGTCGGCGAGCGCGGCGAGCGCCGCCGGTTCGACGGGGTTGTCGGCGAACGGGAACCGGTTGGTGTGCCGCCGCCGGATCTGCCGGTGCAGGCGCAGCTCGGCGGGGGTCGCGCGCCGGGTCCTCCCGGGCGTCAGCCGGGCCGCGACGCCGTCGCGCCCGATCGTGTACTGCGCCGGCTCCCCCGCCGCCGCCAGAGCGAGGCGCAGCGTGTAGGCGGCCGCGCCGCACGAGACCCGCGCGGCACGCCCGTCCGGGTCGCAGGCGGCCAGGACGCGGCCGGGATCGACGAGGACATCGACGCCCTCCCGGGTGTACCGGAACCGCCACGGCTGGCTGTTGTGGATCGACGGCGCCCAGACGGCGTCGCCGACGGCGGCGAGGAACGTGTCCCGCTCCCAGGTCGGCGTCATGGCCGGCCCCCTTCCGCGGCGCCGACCCGGCCGGCCGGCGCGATGACGACGACGACCGCCGGGCGACCGGCCCCGACCGGCGACCACGCGGGCCCGCCGGCCTCCGCCCCGGTCAGGTAGCGCTCCACCTCGGTGGCCAGCCCCTCCGCCGTGGCATTGAGCAGCACCGCCGAGAGCGTCTCCCCGGCGCCGAGCCAGCCGCGCGGCCCGTCCGTCGCGGCGGTGATCACGAACCGCGTGGTGCCCGGGCCGAGCGGCCACAGACCGCCGCCGGCCGCCTCGGCGGCGCCGCGCAGCAGCTCGACCGTCGTGCCGGGAATCGGGCGGGAGGTGGGCGCGCGCCGGTCGCTGTGGCGCAGCGCAATGGCACGGTGCAGGCGCAGCGCTCGCGGTGGGCGCGCGGCCGTGCCGGTGTAGTGCAGCAGGGCGACGAGATCCGGCTCGCCGCCGTCCGGCAGGCGCCGCACCTCGACGCCGGCACCGTCGCCGGCCAGCGCGACCTGCGCGTGGTGCAGGGCGGCGCCGCAGCCGAGCAGCACCAGCCGCCCGTCGGGGTCGTCGGGCGGCCAGCGGCCGCGGTCGGCGAAGAGCGCCGCGCGGTCGCCGTCGATGCGCCAGCGCCATGGCCGGGTGTCGAGCATCGACGGAGCGTCCATGGCCGCGAGCGCGGCCCGCGCGAGGGCGCCGCCGGCCGCGCCGACGCGCACGGACGTTCCGTGGTCGGTGTACTGGATGGCCACCATGGCGCGCTCCTCGGCGTCGGCACAGGCTCGGGTCCTCCCTCAACGGTGCCGCGGCCGGGCGGCGCCGGTCAGGGTCGAAGGTCCCGGGTTGCCCGGCGCATCCGTCCGCACCCCGCCTGGCGCGGCGCCCGGCCGACCCGGCAGACTGGGCGCGGGGAGGTGCGGGACGCATGCGCGACGGGGCCGCCGAGAGGGACCGCGAGGACGTCAGGTTCGTCGCCGTCGCCCGGCTCGAGCTCGACGAGCTGCTCGAGCAGCTGGTGGAGCGGATTCGGGACGTGCAGAGCACCCAGGGCCGCCTGCGGGGGCTGCTGCGTGCCAACCTCGACATCGCGCAGGGCGTCGACCTGGAGCACGTGCTGCGCCAGATCGTCTCCGCCGCGCGGCACCTGGTGGACGCCCGCTATGCGGCGCTCGGCGTGATCCAGGACGGCCACCTGGTGCGGTTCGTGCACGAGGGCATGGACGCCGACGCCGTCGAGCGCATCGGGCACCTGCCCGAGGGCAAGGGCGTGCTCGGCCTGCTGGTCGAGGACCCGCGGCCGGTCCGCCTCGCCGAGATCGGCGACCACCCGGCGTCGGTCGGCTTCCCGGCCGGGCACCCGCCGATGCACAGCTTCATCGGCGTGCCGATCCGGGTCCGCGACCGCGTGTTCGGCAACCTCTACCTCGCGGAGAAGCAGGGCGCGGCGCAGTTCAGCCGCGACGACGAGGACGTGGTGAAGGCCCTCGCGGGCGCCGCGGGCGTGGCGATCGAGAACGCGACCCTGTTCGACGAGGCCCGCCGCCGCCGCGACTGGCAGGAGGCGATGACCTCGGTCACCACCGTGCTGCTGGAGGGCGCCGACCGCGACCGTGCGATGCGCACCCTCGCCGAGTGCGCCACCCGGGCGTGCGGCGCGGACGGCGCGGCGTTCACGGCACCGCCGGACGGGACCTCGCCCGACCTGACCGTGGCGCTGGGCCTCGGCCTGCTCGAGCCGTGGCACGGCCGCTCGGTCCCGGTCGCCGGCACGCTGGCCGAGAGCGTGTTCGTCGACGGCGAGCCCGCGCTCGTGCCCGACCCGGCGGCCGACCCGCGCACGGCCGCCGCCGTGGCCATCGCCCCGGACCTCGGACCGATCATGTCCGTCGCGGTCGTCGGCGACCGCGGCGCGCACGGCGTCCTCACCGTCGCGCACCGCCGCGGAGCCGGCCAGTTCGTCCGCACCGACCTGGAGCTGTTCACCGCGTTCGCCGCGCACGCGGGCCTCGTGCTCGACGTCGCCGCGCTGCGCCGCGAGAACGACCGGATCCGGCTGCTCGAGGACCGCCAGCGCATCGCCGCCGACCTGCAGGAGACGCTCATCCGCGACCTGTTCGGGCTGGGCCTGTCCCTGCAGGGCACCGCGAGCCGGATCGCCGGCACCGAGGTGCGCGACTCGCTCATGGCCGGCGTCGACGAGCTCGACCGCATCATCCGAGCGGTCCGCACCGCCGTCTTCGCCATGGAACCGCGCGCGTAGTCGCTCAATACACCACCAGGCCGGTGCCCCGGAAGCGGTCGCGGACGCGCTCGACCAGTCCGGCGTCGGGCGCGGGCGTGTCGCGCAGCGCGAACGGGATGCCGAGCCGGTCGTACTTGGCCGCGCCGAGCCGGTGGAACGGCAGAACGTCGACCCGCTCGACGTTGCCGAGCCCGGCGGCGAACCCGGCGACGCCGTCGACGTCGACGGGCTCGTCGGTGAGGCCCGGCACCAGCACGTAGCGGACCCACACCGCGGTACCACGGCCGGACAGACGGCGGGCGAAGGCCAGGGTCGGCGCGATCTCGCCGCCGGTGAGCCGCCGGTAGTGCGCCGGGTCCCACGACTTGATGTCGAGCAGGACGAGGTCGGTGGCCTCCAGCAGCGCGTCGTCGGCCCGGGCGCCGAGCGCGCCGGAGGTGTCCAGGGCGGTGTGCAGGCCCAGCTCCTTCGCCCCGGTGAGCAGCGCCCGCGTGAAGGCGGGCTGCAGCAGCGGCTCGCCGCCGCTGACGGTCAGGCCGCCGCCCGCCGCTCGCACGAACCCGGCGAAGCCCTCCACGGTGCCGAGGACGTCGGCGGCGGTGGTGCGGTCGCCGTCGCGCATGTGCCACGTGTCCGGGTTCTGGCAGTACAGGCAGCGCAGCGGGCACCCCGCCAGGAACGCCACGAACCGGGTGCCCGGGCCGTCGACACCCGTGGACAGGTCCCACGAGTGCAGCCGGCCCGGGACGACAGCGTTCATCGGGACGACAGCGTTCATCTCGCGCCGTGGAAGGTGCGGCCGATGACGTCGCGCTGCTGCTCCGGGGTCAGCCGGACGAAGTTGACCGCATACCCGGACACGCGGATCGTCAGCTGCGGGTACCGCTCGGGGTGCTCCATCGCGTCCAGCAGCGTGGCCCGGTCCAGGACGTTGACGTTGAGGTGGAAGCCGCCCTGGCCCATGTAGGCGTCGAGGATCCCGGCCAGGTTGGCGGCCCGCTCCTCATCGCTTCGGCCGAGCCCGTCCGGGGTGACCGTGCTGGTGAGCGAGATGCCGTCGCGCGCGGAGGCGTACGGCAGCTTCGCCACCGACAGCGCCGAGGCGACCATGCCGTGCACGTCGCGGCCGTTCATCGGGTTGGCGCCCGGCGCGAACGGCTCGCCCGCGCGGCGCCCGTCCGGCGTGTTCCCGGTGTGCCTGCCGTACACCACGTTCGAGGTGATGGTGAGCACCGACTGCGTGTGGATCGCGCCGCGGTAGCTCGGGTTGGCGCGCAGCTTCTCCATGAACGCCTCGACCAGCCGGACCGCGATGCGGTCGGCGCGGTCGTCGCCGTTGCCGTAGGCGGGGTAGTCGCCCTCCACGGCGTAGTCCACGACGAGCCCGGTCTCGTCCCGCACCGGCCGCACGGTGGCGTAGCGGATCGCGGAGAGGCTGTCCGCGGCCACCGACAGCCCGGCGATGCCGCAGGCCAGGAAGCGGCGCACGGGGTAGTCGTGCAGCGCCATCTCGAGCCGCTCGTAGGCGTACTTGTCGTGCATGTAGTGGATGACGTTCAGCGCGTCGACGTAGGTGCGGGCCAGCCAGTCCAGCGTGCGGTCGAACGCGGCGAGGACGGTGTCGTAGTCGAGCACGTCGCCATCGACCGGCGGGGCCGGCGGCGCGACCTGCACGCCGGACATCTCGTCCCGGCCGCCGTTGATCGCGTACAGCAGCGCCTTGGCCACGTTGACCCGCGCGCCGAAGAACTGCATGTCCTTGCCGACCCGCATCGCCGAGACGCAGCACGCGATCGCGGTGTCGTCGTCGCCGTAGTGGCGCAGCAGGTCGTCGTTCTCGTACTGGATCGCGCTGGTGTCCAGCGAGACCTTGGCGCAGTAGCGCTTGAACGGCTCGGGCAGCGACTTCGACCACAGCACCGTCAGGTTCGGCTCCGGCGCCGGACCCAGGTTGTACAGCGTGCGCAGGTAGCGGTACGACGTGCGGGTGACGAGCGTGCGCCCGTCGCGGCCCATCCCGCCGATCGACTCGGTGACCCACGTCGGGTCGCCGGAGAACAGCTGGTCGTACTCGGGCGTGCGCAGGAACCGGATGATGCGCAGCTTGATGACGAAGTCGTCGACGAGCTCCTGCGCCTCGCGCTCGCTCAGCTCGCCCTCGTCGAGGTCGCGCTCGAGGTACACGTCGAGGAACGTCGAGGTGCGCCCGAGCGACATCGCGGCGCCGTTCTGCTCCTTGGTGGCGGCGAGGTAGCCGAAGTACAGCCACTGGATCGCCTCGTGCGCGCTGCGCGCCGGCTTCGAGATGTCGTACCCGTAGGAGGCCGCCATCGTCTTGAGCTCGCCGAGGGCCCGCAGCTGCTCGGCGAGCTCCTCGCGGTCGCGCACGACGTCGGGCGTCGCGGCGTCGTGGTCCAGCGACGCCTTCTCGCGGCGCTTGGCCTCGACGAGGAAGTCCACGCCGTAGAGCGCCACCCGGCGGTAGTCGCCGATGATGCGGCCCCGGCCGTAGGCGTCGGGCAGGCCGGTGATGACGCCGGCCTTGCGCGCGGCCAGGATCTGCGGCGTGTAGGCGTCGAACACGGCCTCGTTGTGTGTCTTGCGGTACCGCGTGAAGACCTCCCGCACGAGCGGGTCGAGCTCGTAGCCGTAGGCGCGCAGCCCGTTCTCGACCATGCGCAGCCCGCCGAAGGGCATGATCGCCCGGCGCAGCGGCGCGTCGGTCTGCAGCCCGACGATGAGCTCGCGGTCGCGGTCGATGTACCCCGGGCCGTGCGCGGTGATCGAGGCCGGCGTGCGCGCGTCGACGTCGTAGACGCCGCGCTCGCGCTCCGCCGGGAACATCGCGGTCAGCAGCCCCCAGACGTGGCGAGTACGCTCGGTCGGGCCGGCGAGGAAACCCTCGTCGCCCTCGTAGGGCCGGACGTTGGCGCGCACGAAGCCGGCGACGTCGACCTCGTCGCGCCACCTCCCGCCGCGGAAGCCGCGCCAGGCGGCGAGCCCGGTTCCGGCGGGGACAGTGGTGGCGGTCATCGCTCCTCCTCAGTTGGCCTCACCCGTCAGCCTCGTCCGCGCGCACGGCGCCGGGCAGGGCCGGAAGTCCCGCGCGCCGGGGCCGTCCGCTCCTGAGCGGGGTGCCGCGACGGGCCTAGCGTCGGGCGCGGACCCCTCTGGAGGTGCGCCATGACCAAGTACGTCTACGACTTCGCCGAAGGCGGCAGGAGGCTCACCGACCTGCTCGGCGGCAAGGGCGGCAACCTCGCCGAGATGGCCGGCCTCGGCCTGCCGGTGCCGCCCGGCTTCACGATCACCACCGACGCGTGCCGCGCCTACCTGCGCACCGGCCGCGAGCCCTACGGCCTCGCCGACGAGATCGGCCTGCACCTGGAGCGCCTGGAACGCCAGGCCGGCCGGCGGCTCGGCGACCCCGCCGATCCCCTGCTGGTGTCGGTGCGCTCCGGCGCCAAGTTCTCGATGCCCGGCATGATGGAGACGATCCTCAACGTCGGCCTGACCGACGCCACCGTGGCCGGCCTGGCCGCCCGGGCCGGCGACGAGCGCTTCGCCTGGGACTGCTACCGGCGGCTGGTGCAGATGTTCGGGCGGACGGTCCGCGACGTGCCGGCCGGGGCCTTCGAGCCGGCCGCCGACGGTGCGGACGCCGCGGCGCTGCGGGCGCTCACCGGGCAGCACCTGCGCGCCTTCCGCGAGCACACCGGCGACGACTTCCCGCAGGACCCCCGCGAGCAGCTCGACCAGGCGGTGCGCGCGGTGTTCGGCTCCTGGAACGCCGAGCGCGCGGTGCTGTACCGCCGCCAGGAGCACATCCCCGCCGACCTCGGCACCGCCGTCAACGTGGTCGCGATGGTCTTCGGCAACCTCGGCGCGGACTCCGGTACCGGCGTCGCCTTCACCCGCGACCCGGCCACCGGCGAGCGCGGCGTCTACGGCGACTACCTCGCCAACGCGCAGGGCGAGGACGTCGTCGCCGGCATCCGCAACACCATGCCGCTGCAGGACCTCG
>NZ_BAABAT010000056.1:0-59810 GCF_039537565.1 Dactylosporangium darangshiense | reverse complement strand
GGCGGTCCGCGCGGGCGGCGGCGCGCGGGTGGCCGGGGTGCCGGTCGAGCCGCAGCCGACGCTCGGCCTCGCCCTCGCGGCCCTGGTGGCCACCGCGGTGCGGCGCCTGGCGGCCCGGCCCGCGCCGGCGATCGCCGGCGCGGCCCTGGCGGTGCTGGCCGGCGGGCCGCTGCTGTCGGCCCGGCCGACGTCCGGCGGCGCCTCGGTCGTCGCGGTCGCCGGCGTGCTCGCCTGGGTGGCCGGCGCCGGCGCCGGGCTGTGGCTGCGCCAGCTCGAGCAGCGCCGGGTCGAGGCCGCCGAGGCGGTGCGCCGGGAGGAGCGCCTCGCCCTGGCCCGCGAGCTGCACGACGTCGTCGCGCACCACGTCACCGGCATCGTCGTGCAGGCGCAGGCGGCGCGGGTCGTGGCCCGCCGGCGGCCCGAGGGCCTGGAGGAGTCCATCGCCGGGATCGAGGCGGCCGGCACGGAGGCCCTCGCCGCGATGCGCCGGGTCGTCGGGCTGCTGCGCGACGCGGGCGACGCCGCGCCGGCCACCAGCGAGCCCGAGCGGATCGAGACCCTGGTCGAGCGCTTCGGCGGCCGGGACGGCGCGCGCGAGGTGCGCCTCGACCTGCCGCCGGACGCCGCCGACTGGCCGCCGGAGCTGACCAGCACCGTCTACCGCATCGTGCAGGAGGCGCTGACCAACGTGGCCCGCCACGCTGTGCAGGCCGGTGTCGTGACCGTGCGGGTCGCGCTCGACGGCGACGAGGTCACCGTCGAGGTCACCGACGACGGCGCGCCCGCGCCCCGCGGCGGGCTCGGCCGGCCCGGCGGCTTCGGGCTGATCGGCATGCGCGAGCGGGTGGAGGCGCTCGGCGGTCGTCTGCTTGCCGGGCCCGGCGAGGGGCGCGGCTGGTCGGTGCAGGCCCGGTTGCCGCGATGATCCGGGTGCTCATCGCCGACGACCAGGCCATGGTGCGGGGCGGGCTGCGGCTGATCCTCGAGGACGCCGGCGACATCACCGTGGTCGGCGAGGCCGCCGACGGGGTGGCCGCGATCGAGGCGGCCCGGCGGCTGCGGCCCGACGTGTGCCTCGTCGACATCCGCATGCCGCGCCTCGACGGGCTCGAGGTCACCCGCGCCCTCGCCGGGCCGGGGGTCGCCGAGCCGCTGCGGGTCATCGTGGTCACGACGTTCGACCTCGACGAGTACGTCTACGGCGCGCTGCGCGGCGGAGCGGCCGGGTTCATCCTCAAGGACGCCGGGCCGGCGCTGCTGGTCGAGGCGGTGCGGGCCGCGCACGCGGGCGACGCGCTGGTGTCGCCGTCGATCACGGTGCGGCTGCTCAGGCACCTGCGCCCGCCGGGCAGGGCCCTGGCCGTGGATGCGCGCCTGTCCGCGCGGGAGCTGGAGGTCGTGCGGCTCATCGCGCGCGGGCGCACCAACCAGGAGCTCGGCGCGGCGCTGTTCATCTCGCTGAGCACCGTGAAGAGCCACGTGTCGACGATCCAGACCAAGCTCGGGCTGCGCAACCGGGTCGAGATCGCCGCCTGGGCGTGGGAGCACGGGGTTGCGGGCGAGCCGTAGTCTCGTACGCGTGTCCGAATCCAGCACCGTGCCCGGCCTGCGGTACACCGCGGAATGGATCACCACCGACGAAGAGCTCGCGCTGCTCGCGGCCGTCGACGCCGCTCCCTGGTCCACCGAGCTGCGCCGCCGGGTGCAGCACTACGGCATGCGCTACGACTACACCAGCCGCGCGGTCGCGGCCCGCGAGCGCACCCCGCTGCCCGACTGGGCGGTGGCGCTCGGCGCCCGCCTGACGTTCGAGCCCGACCAGGTGATCGTCAACGAGTACCTGCCCGGGCAGGGCATCAGCGCGCACACCGACTGCGTTCCGTGCTTCGGCCCCGAGGTCGCCGCGGTCAGCCTCGGCTCGGCCTGCACGATGGAGTTCGCCCACGACGGCGTGCGGGTCGACGTGCCGCTCGCGGCGCGCAGCCTGTGCCTGATGACGGGGCCGGCGCGCTACGAGTGGCGCCACGCGATCGCGGCCCGCAAGAGCGACCCGTCGCCCGGCGGCGGCCGGACCGCGCGCGGCCGCCGGGTCTCGGTCACGTTCCGCACGGTGCTCACCGAGCCGGCCCGCTGAATCGATGCGTTGCCGCGGAACCGCGGCACCCGGCCGCACGTCTCAAGGTCATGCTGCGCAGAATCGCGAGCGCGATGCTCGCCCTGGCGGTCGTGGTGCTGGCCGGTTGCGCCCGAACCGGGGACGGCGCCGTCGAGCACCCCGCCGGCGTCGACGAGGCCGAGGTCTACGCCGCGGTGCTGCGGCGATACCTCGGTACCCCCTCGGAGAACTCCTTCCCGGACCGCGCCTTCCCCGCCGTCTACGTGCTCGACCAGGCCCATGCCGACGCCGCCGATCCGGCGGGCCCGAGCCCGTCCGTCACGCCGATCACGGCGGACACCCAGCGCGCCGTGGTGGCCGCGCTGGACGGCACCGCCAAGGTGGTGTTCGTCGCGACCCGCGAGGCCGTGGTGGAGACCCGCGACGGCTGCGCCCAGGTCATGGACGGCGGCATCCTCGTGACGCTCGGCCCGCCGCGCGGCGACGAGGACCGGGTGACGGTCGCCGTCAACGGGTTCGTCGCGTGCCTCGGCGCGACCTGGCTGACGTACGTCGTGCGCCACGACCCGGGCACCGGCTGGCGCGTCACCGGCACCACGGGCACGATGGCCGTCGCCTGACCGGCGCTCAGACCGCGCGCGGCGAGACCAGGCCCGACTCGTAGGCGATGACGACGAGCTGCGCGCGGTCGCGGGCGTGCAGCTTGGTCATGGCGCGGTTGATGTGGGTCTTCGCGGTGACCGGGCTGATCGCCATGCGCGCGGCGATCTCGAGGTTGGACAGGCCGTTTGCGACCAGGGCGACGGCCTCGCGCTCCCGGGCGGTGAGGTGATCGAGCGCGGCGTCGGGGACGGGCTGCGGCGGCTGCGCGACGAACCGGTCGATCAGCCGGCGCGTGATCGAGGGCGCGAGCAGCGCGTCGCCGCGGGCCGCGACGCGCACGGCGTGCAGGAAGTCCTCCGGCAGGACGTCCTTGACGAGGAACCCGGCCGCGCCGGCCCGCAGCGCCTCGAGCACGTACTCGTCGAGCCCGTAGTTGGTCAGCACGACGACGTGCACCCCGTCCAGGGCCGGGTCGGCGGCGATGCGCCGGGTCGCCTCGATGCCGTCGACCACGGGCATCCGCACGTCGACGAGCGCGACGTCGGGCCGGTGCCGCTGCGCCAGCGCCACCCCTTCGGCGCCGTCGCCGGCCTCGGCCACGACCTCGATGTCGTCCTCGGCCCCGAGCAGCGCCCGGAAGCCGCTGCGGATGAGCGGCTGGTCGTCGACGATCAGGACACGGATCACGGTGCCGGCTCCACCGGCAGCTCGGCGCGGACAGTGAACCCGCCGCCGCGGCGCGGCTCGGCGCGCAGCAGCCCACCGAGCGCCGTCACCCGCTCGCGCATCCCGAGCAGGCCGACCCCGGGCACCGGCGGCGCCTGCGGCGTGGCCCGCCCGTCGTCGTCGACCTGGACGATCACGGCACCGGCCCGGTACTCGATCCGCACCGCCGCCGCGGCCGAGGCGGCATGGCGCACGACGTTGGTCAGCGACTCCTGCACGATCCGGTACCCGGTCCGGTCCACCGCGGCGGGCACGCCGGCGCGGTCGCCCTCGACCGTCAGCGACGCCTCCAGACCGCCCGCCCGGGCCCGCTCGACGAGGTCCGGGACGTGCTCGAGCCCGTACGGCGGCGACCGGTCGTCGTCGCGCAGCGCCTCGAGCGTCGCCCGCAGCTCGCGCGCCGCCTCCCGCCCGGCGTCCCGGATCGCCAGCAGCGCCTCCGGCACGGGCTCGCCGCGCTTGCGCGCCACGTGCACGGCGGCCTCGGCCTGCACCTTGATCACCGAGATCTGGTGCGTGAGCGAGTCGTGCAGCTCCCGGGCGATGTGCAGCCGCTCCTCGTCGGCGCGGCGCCGCGCGACCTCCTCGCGGGTGCGTTCGGCCTCGTCCGCGCGCCGCTCGGCCTGGCGCAGCGCCTCGCCCGCCGCGGCGGCGGCGATCAGCCAGGCCAGCTCGAGCACGCCCCGCGCCTGCTCGAACGCCGCGCCCGCGGCCAGGCCCGACGCCATCGCCGCCAGCGGCAGCGCGACCAGCGTGACCACGCTCGTCGCCAGGGTGGCCCTGCGGTGGCCGGCGCGCATCGCGGCGTACACGGCGACGAGGTACGCGACCGCGAACACGTTGAACCCGGCCGCCCGGTAGCCCACGGCGCAGGCGGCGGTGACGGCCAGGACGGCCGACGGCGCGCGGCGACTCGCGGCCAGCGCCAGGCCGCCACCGGCCAGCAGCGCGTAGCCGACCGGTTCGAGGCCGGTCGCGGCGTCCTCGGACACCCCGCCGAGCACCAGGATGACCGCGACCCCGGCGGCGATCGCCCAGTCGCGGACGCCGATGCGTGCGCCGCCCATGTGGGCACCCTAGCCCGGCTTGCCGTGCGGCGAATCCTGCGCGCGGACCGGCCGCGGCTACTGCGCGCGCAGTAGGCCCGATGCCAACGCCGGCACGATGCGCCGCGGCGGCCCGGCCGACACGATCGGTTGCCATGGACATCCATCTGCTCTACGCCGCGTCGACCGTCGGCGCGCATACCCTGACCCTCGACCGCCTCGTCGCCACGGCGGCCGCCCTGGCGGCGCTGGCCGCCGCGGTCGTCGGAGCCCTGACGCTGATGCGACGCCTGGGCCGCTTCGCGAAGCGCGGCCCCGCGTTCGCCCTGGTCGCCGGCGCCGCCGGCGCGGTCGTCGGCGGCCTGGTGCTGGCCACCGCCGACGGCGGGCCCGGCACCGGCAACGGCGTGGTCGGCGCCGCCGCGGCCGTGGTCCTCGGCCTGCTCGCCGTGGTGTTCGGCGCACTGACCAGGTTTCGCATCAAATCTGTTTGATGTATTCTCGGGTCGTGGGACCGCCCGCGTTCCTGCAGGCGCTGGGGCATCCCGTGCGGTGGCGGCTGCTGGCCGAGCTGGCCCGCAGTGACCGCCAGGTGCACGAGCTCACCGCGCTGCTCGGCGATCAGCAGAGCCTGGTGTCGTACCACCTGGGCCTGCTGCGCAAGGCCGAGCTCGTCCGGGCCCGGCGCAGCGCCGCCGACGGCCGCGACGTCTACTACCGCCTCGATCTGACCCGCTGCGGCCAGCTGCTGGCCGCAGCGGGCGGGGCGCTGCACCCCGGCCTGCGCTACGCGCCGCCACAGATCCCGTCGCCGCGACCGGCGCGGGTGCTGTTCCTGTGCACCGGTAACAGCTCCCGGTCCCAGATGGCCGAGGCCCTGCTGCGCGTCCGGTCCGGCGGCACGGTGGCGGCGTTCAGCGCGGGCAGCCGCCCCAGACCGATCCACCCCGACGCGGTGGCGGCGATGGCCGAGCGCGGCATTGACCTCTCCATCGCCCGGCCGAAGCACCTCGACGAGCTCGCCGGGCAGCGCTTCGACCACGTGATCACGCTGTGCGACCGCGTCCGGGAGGTGTGCCCGGAGTTCCCCGGCGAGCCGGCGGCCGTGCACTGGAGCGTCCCGGACCCGGCCGCCGACCCGGAGGGCCGCCCGGCGTTCGACCGCGTCGCCGACGAGCTCGCCGAGCGGATCGGTTTCCTGCTCTTCGCATTGGAGGCATCATGACGACCGGCATCACCGACAGCACCGTCCACGTCCGGTACCTCGTCGACGACGTGCGGGCCGCGCTGGACTTCTACACCGCGCACCTAGGCTTCACGGCCGGCACCGTGTTCCTGCCCGCCTTCGCCGACGTGCGCCGCGGCAACCTGCGCCTTCTCCTGTCCGGTCCGGCCAGCTCGGCGGGCCGCCCGATGCCGGACGGCCGCACGCCCCACCCCGGCGGCTGGAACCGCATCCACCTGCTCGTCGCGGACATCGACGCCGAGGTCGCCCGCCTGCGCGCCGAGGGCGTCGAGTTCCGCAGCGACGTGGTCACCGGGCCGGGCGGCCGGCAGATCGTTTTCGACGATCCGGCCGGCAACCCGGTCGAGCTGTTCCAGCCGGCCGGCGCCTGAGCGACCCGGCGACGGTCAGGCGGGCCGCAGGGCGGCGAGGGTCACGTCGACGAGGCGGCCGCGGGCCGCGCGGGTGGCCGGCAGGTCGGCGGCGGCGCCTAGGGCGTGCAGGCAGAACGCGGCGAGCTCGGCCGCGGAGACGTCGGTGCGCACGGTGCCGGCCTCGGCCGCGGCCCGCACGACGCCCGTCAGCAGCGCGTGCAGCTGGTGGCGGGCGTGGTGCAGGTGCTCGGCGCGGTGCAACGGCACGGCCAGGTCCGGCCCGTGGCCGACCGGGGCGGTGCCGGGCTGGTGCCGCCCGCCGGTCAGCTCGGCGAGGGTGCTCAGCACGGTCCGGAGCCGTTCGCCCGGCTCGGCGTCGGCCGACGCGGCCTGCGTGAGCTGCGCCAGGTGCTCGCCCACCTGCCGCTCGTGCCAGGCGACGACGATCGCCTCCACGTCCGGGAAGTACTTGTACAGCGTCGCCCGGCCGATCCCGGCCCGGGCGGCGATCTGCGACATCGTCACGCCGGCCAGCCCCTGCTCGGCGACCAGCGCCGCGGTGGTGTCCAGGATCGCCGCGTGCACGGTGCGCCGGTGCTCGTCGATGGTCGCGTTCCACAGCCTCGGCACCCGCTCATCGTACACCGCGACTCGACCGCGACACTCTGTCTTGTAAAAAGACAATGTGTATTGCAAAGTGGAGCCCGTGATGAGAGAACCGACCCCTCGCTGGGTCAAGGCGTTCGTGGTCGCCGGGATCGTCGTTGCCGTGCTGGTGGTCGTGATGCTCGTGAGCGGGCACGGGCCGGGGCAGCACATGCACCACGGCGGTGCGCGGTGACGATGCGCCCGCCGGTGCGCCGGATCGGGCTGGTGCTGCATGTCGGCGCGTCCGTCGGCTGGCTCGGCGCCGTGTCCGCCTCGCTGGCACTGGGGGTGGTGGGGCTGGCCGCCACCGACCCGGGCGTGGTCCGCGGTGCGTACCTGGTGCTGGAGCCGGTCGGCTGGTGGACGCTGCTGCCGTTCAGCGTGGCCGGCCTGGTGACCGGTCTGGTCCAGTCGCTCGGCACGAGCTGGGGGCTCGCCCGGCACTACTGGGTGCTGGTCAAGCTGGTGATGAACCTGTTCGCCACCGGGGTCCTGCTGCTGTACATGCAGACGCTCGGGATGCTCGCCGACATGGCGCGCGACCCGGGCGTCGCGACGGCGGCGCTGCGCAGCGCGTCGCCCGTCGTGCACGCCGCCGCCGCGATCGGGCTGCTGCTCGTCGCGCTGGTGCTGTCGGTGTACAAGCCGCGCGGTGCGACGCCCTGGACCGGCCGGACGTAGCCGCTACGACGCGAACTCGGCCAGGGCCCGCAGCACGTGCTCGCGCGTCTCGTCGGTGGCGAGGTGGCCACCGGCCTCCACGACGTGCAGGCGCGAGCCGGGCCAGGCGCGGTGCAGCTCCCAGGCCGTGCGCAGCGGTCCGCCCAGGTCGAGCCGGCCGTGGATCAGCACCCCGGGGATGCCGGCGAGGCGGCCGGCCTCGCGCAGCAGCACGCCCTCGTCGAGCCAGGCGCCGTTGGCGAAGTAGTGCGCGCAGATCCGCACGAACGCCAGGCGGGCCAGGGCGGGGCGGTCGCCGTAGGGGTTGCTCGCGCCGCGCGTCTCGCCGGACAGCACGGCGTCCTCCCACGCGCACCAGTCCTGCGCGGCCCGCCACCGCACGTCGGGGTCGGGGTGTTCCATGAGCCGGGCGTAGGCGCCGACGATGTCGCCCTCGCCTGGCACGCCGGCGCCCGCGGCGAAACGCTCCCACTGCTCGGGGAAGAAACGGCCGACGCCGCGGTACAGCCAGTCGGTGTCGGCCCGCCGGGTCATCGTCACCGCCGGGATGACGACCTCGGACACCCGGTCCGGATGCCGCTCGGCGTAGGCGAGGATCAGCGTCGAGCCCCACGAGCCGCCGAGGAGCAGCCAGCGCTCGACGCCCAGGTGCTCGCGCAGCCGCTCCATGTCGGCGACCAGGTGCCAGGTGGTGTTGTGGCGCATGTCCGCGGCCGGGTCACTCGCGTGCGGCGTGCTGCGGCCGCAGCCGCGCTGGTCGAAGAGCACCACGCGGTACCGCTGCGGGTCGAACAGCCGGCGCGAGCCGGCGGCGCTACCGGAGCCCGGGCCGCCGTGCACGACGAGCGCCGGCTTGCCGGCGGGGTTCCCGCCGGCCTCCCAGTACACGAGCTGCCCGTCGCCGACGTCCAGCAGCCCCGAGTCATACGGTTCGATCGGCGGATACACCACCGCATTGTCGCCGAACCTGTGTTCTGATCTTCAGCATGGGCGAGACGACCTGGACGCGACTGCTGCCGCCGGCCGACGACCGGTTCGCAGCGATCGTCGCCGCCACCCCGCCCTATGCGCCGCACATCGACCCGGCCGGCTGGGACGACGAGCGGCGCCGCGCCGCCGCGCTGCGGGTGCACGCCGACGCCGTCGACGACCTCGGGCCGCCGACCTCCGGCTACTCCAACGTCATGGCCGCCCTGCACGAGCTCGGCGCCGGCGGGCTGGCGTGGTCGCGCGACGAGCTCGTCTGGTGCCTGCACCGGCTCACCGGCGCGATGCTGTACGACGGCGAGGCGTTCCGGGTGCCGGGCGTCGTCGCGGCCGCGCTCGACGCCGAGGCGCTCGACGGGCTCGCCGACGCGCTGCGGGCGGTCCTCGCCGCGGTCAACCGGCGCGGCATCAACGCCATCCCGGTCGCGGCGCGCACCGAGATCGCCGCACTTTACGGCGCGGCGATCGCCCGGGCGACCGCCGACCCGATCCCCGGCGACCTGCTGCACGCCGGCGACTCCTTCGGGCCCGCCGCCCGCCGCGACCTGCGCGCGGAGCTCGCCGTCCCGGGCGTGGCCGACGCGCTGCTGCACGCCGTGACGCTGAGCCGGCCGGTGCCGCCGGCGGGCTGGACCGCGACCGCCGCGCGGCTGCTGCCACCGGCCCGCGCGGCCGTGCGGGGGATTCTGGAGCGCTATTCGCGGTACCACGGATATCTCCACGACAGCACCGACCGGCTCGTGCGCGGCCTCACGTGCATGCTCGCCCTCGACGACGCCGCGGAGACCACCGCGCTCGTCGGGGCCGTCGCCCGCGCCGCCGGGTCGGCGCACCCGAAGTCGCTCGGGTTCCCGCGCGCGCCCCGCACCGCGGCCGCCGCCGTGCACATCCTCGCCGGCCGCGGCGGCGACGAACCCGTCCGGGTGCTCGCCGCGCTGTCGCTCACCGTCAAGAACAAGGCCCTGCTCGGCCGCGTCCAGGAGGCCCTGCAGCGCCTCGGCGCCCTGCGCGGCTGGGACCCCGGCCAGGCCGCCGAGCTGTCCGTCGACGACCACGGCCTGGACCGCGACCGGCGGCGCCGATTCGCGCACGAGGACTACGCGATCGTCCTCGAGATCGCCGAGGACAAGCCGCGGATACGGTACGAGAGAGCCGGCGCCCCGCTGCGCAGCGCACCCGCCGCCGTGCGCGGCACCCCGGCGCTGGCCGAGGCCCAGGAGCTGCGCAAACGGGTCGCGGCGACCCTCGCGGCCGAGAAGGGCCGGGTCGAGGGGCTGCTGTCGCAGGGGGGCGACTGGGACCCCGCCGACTGGGCCCGCCGCTACCTCGAGCACCCCGTCACCGGCGTATACGGGCGCCGCCTCATCTGGACCGCCGGCGGAGCCGCCGGGCTGCCCGAACGGCGCGACGGCGCCTGGGTGCTGCTCGACCCGGCGGGCGAGCCGGCCGAGGCGACGCCCAGCGCCCGCATCGCACTGTGGAGCCCCCTCGCGGCCCGGCCCGGTGACGTCGCCGCGTGGCGCGACCACGTCGCCGGGAGCGGGCTGCGCCAGCCGTTCAAGCAGGCATACCGCGAGTCGTACATCGTCACCCCCGCCGAGGAGCAGGCCGGCGAGCGGTCGATGCGCTTCGCCGGGCACGTCCTGCGGTACCGCCAGGCCAGCGCCCTCATGCGCGCCCGCGGCTGGCAGGCGACCTACCTCGGCACCTGGTCCAGCGGCGCCGACACCGACGCGACGAAGGTGTTCGGCGCCGGGCGGTGGCGCGCGACGTTCGAGCACGAGAGCGCGGGCGACGTGGTCGCGCCGCGGTACGACGTCGAGTTCTGCACCGCCGGCACGGTCGCCTTCGACCGCCGCGACGGCGCGCTGTGGGCCCGCACGGCGCTCGCCGACGTGCCGCCGGCGGTGTTCAGCGAGGCGATGCGCGACGTCGACCTGTTCGTCGGCGTGACCTCGATCGGCACCGACGACGCCTGGCCGGTGCGCTTCGCCGAGCGGCGCGAGCGCGCCGGATTCCGGGACCTGACCCCGATCGCCGAGGTGCGCCGCGAGGCCCTCGCCCGCATCGTGCCCCGGCTGCGGATCGCCGAGCGGTGCGAGCTGCAGCAGCGGTACCTGTGCGTGCGGGGCAAGCTGCGGGCGTACCGGATCCATCTCGGCTCCGGCAACATCCTCATGGAGCCCGGCGACACGTATCTGTGCATCGTCGCGGCGCCGGGCCGCGCCACCGGGACGATCCACCTGCCCTTCGACGACGACCCGATGCTGTCGCTGATCCTGTCCAAGGCGCTGCTGCTCGCCGCCGACGACACCATCACCGACCCCGACATCCGCCGCCAGATCGGGTCTGCGGGTGGCCGCGGTGCGTGACGGCCGGCTCATCGAGGACGTGCGGTTCCGGGCGGTCGAGGTGCCGCTGCTGGAGCCGTTCGCGATCGCCGGCGGCGCGCCCTCCGCGGCCCGCAACGTGTTCGTCCGCGTCGCGCTGCGCGACGGCACCGTCGGCTACGGCGAGGCCGCGCCGTTCGAGGCGGTCTCCGGCGAGACCCAGGCCGGGACCCTCGCTGCCGCCGAGGCCGCCGCGCGCCTGCTGCCCGGGCGCGACGTGGCGCAGTGGCGGGCGCTGCACGCCGAGCTGCGCCCGCGCCTGGCCGGCGCGCCCGCCGCGCTGTGCGGCATCGAGCAGGCGCTGTTCGACGCCCTCGCCCGCCACGCCGGCCTGCCGCTCGTCGACCTCTTCGGCGGCCGGGCCGGACCGCTGCGCACCGACGTCACCATCCCCGCCGGCGACGCCGAGCACGCGCGGCGCTCGGCCCGGCGGGCCGCCGCGGAGGGCTTCGCCACGCTGAAGGTCAAGACCGGCGCCGCCGGCTGGGAGTCCGACGTCGCGCGCCTGCTGGCCATCCGCGACGCGGCGCCGGAGGCCGGGCTGATCGTCGACGCCAACGGCGGGTACACCTTCGATGAGGCGCGCGTCTTCCTCGCGGCCCTTTCCCGGGCCGGCGTCCGCCTGAAGCTGTTCGAGCAGCCGGTCCCCGCCGACCGCCCGGAGCGGCTGCGCGACCTGGAGGCAGAGTTCGGCGTCCCGGTGTGCGCCGACGAGTCCGTGCGCAGCCCCGCCGACGCCCTGCGCATCGCCGCGATGGGCGGCGTGAGCGCCCTGAACGTCAAGCTGATGAAGTTCGGCGTCGTCGACGCCCTCGACGTGCTGGCGATCGCCCGCTCGGCCGGGATGACGTGCATGATCGGCGGCATGGTGGAGACGGCCGCGTCGATGTCCTTCTCGGCCGCGCTCGCCGAGGCGATGCAGCCACTGTGCGTGTACGTCGACCTCGACACGCCGCTGTTCATGCCGCCGGGCATCATCGCGGGCGGCCTGCGCTACTCCGGCGACGCCGTCACCCTGCCGCCCGCCCCCGGCACCGGCGTCGACCTGGAGCCCTGGTTTTGAGGCCGTTCCTGTGCGTGAGCTCATGGCCGGAGGTCTACCCGTCGGACCGGCGTGCCGGCTTCGACGCGGAGAACGTCGTGGCCGAGGCCGACGGTGCGGTACCGCTGCTGTGGCTGGCGCTCTTCCGCCCGGCCGACCTGAGCGAGGACGAGGCGACCGGCACCGCGCCGCTCGCCACCCGGGAGCGCGCCCTGGCGAACCTCGCCGCCGCCGTGCCGGCGCTCGACCGGCTCTTCGGCCCGCCGGTGTCCGCACACGCCGACCTGCTCCGCCAGGCACTGCCGTGGTTCCCCGGCGACTGGCTGACGATCGAATGGTGGGACGGGGAGCGGCCGGCCCCGCCCGACCCGGACGAGCTGCGCGCGGCGCTCGCCACCCTCGACGACCCGGCCGCCGGGCCCGGTCCGCTGCTGCGGCTGTGCGATCTGGACCCGGCGGAGCTGCCGGAACCGCCCCGGCCCGGCGCGCCGCTCCTGCCGCACCTGAACCGGCAGGCGGCCGGCCTGCGCCGGATCCTGGGCCGCGCGTCCCACCAGCTGGTCCCCTGGGAGCAGCCGATCTGATCCCGGCGGCGGTCCCGCCCGTACAACCGGGCGGGAGGTGCATCGTGACCCGAAGGAGACGGCGCGGCGAGGACGACCGCGAAGATCGGCGCCCCGAGCCTCGCGAGCCCGCCTGGTACGCCAACCGGGAGACCGCGGCGGGGATCTTCCACCGCCCGGCCCAGCCGGTCGCCGAGTTCCGCTACGAGAACTACCGGCAGCCCGAGCCCCGCCACGCCCGGGCCGAACGACCGCCGCCGCCGGAACCCGAGCCGGAGACCCGGGTCATCACGTGGCTGGACGAGTGATCGGCATCAGCGGGCGCAGCGCGGCGGCCCACGCGGCGCCCATCTTCGCGTAGCCGGCCTCGTTCGGGTGCACGCCGTCGGCGAGATCGGCGACGGTCACCGCCGCGTGCATGTCGACCAGGTGCACCTTCGGCCCGAGGGCCCGCAGCGCGTCCGGCAGCGCCGCGTTGTACGCCGCGACGCGCGTCTGCGCCGTGGCGTCCTGCAACGGAATGAGCGTGGCCACGAACACGTCGGCGTCGGGCGCCGTGCGCTGCACGTGCTCGACGAGCTTCGCGAGCCGCTGCGGCGCACCGGCCAGCTCGTACTCCTGGAACACGTCGTTCGTTCCGAGATGGATCAGCACGAACCGCGGGTCGGTGGCGTTGACCCACTTGGTGACGTCGGCGTCGATCTCGTCGATGCGCAGGCCCGGGTGGCCCTCGTTGTCCTGGTCCGGCAGGTCCGCCGGCCCGCTCTGCCGCGACCCGACGAAGTCGATCCGGGCGCCGGCGCCGGTCAGCTCCTTCCACAGCGCCGTGCGGTAGGCGCCGGGCACGGTGCGCCCGTCGGTGATGGAGTCCCCGAGCGGCAGGATTCGCACGGCCGGCGGTGTCGGGGTCCCGGCGGGCGTGCCGCCGCCGCAGCCGGCGAGGGCGAGGGCGGCGATCAGCAGGGCGGCGGCGCGACGCATCCCAGCATTCTGCCCCATAGGTGGCTCACAGGTTGGGTGGAGCGGGCGCGCAGGCGAGCCCTGGACGCTGACGTGCATGACGGACACTTACGAAGGGCGGCCGCTCCGGCGGCCCGATGCGCACATCGAGGACCAGGGGCTCGGCTTCGACCTGGAGACGGTGCTGGGCCGGCGGCACCTGCTGCGGGCGTTCGGGCTCGGCGCGGTCACCGTTGCCGGCCTCGCGGCCTGTTCGGACACTTCAGACTCTTCGGATATTTTGGATTCTTCGGATTCGTCCGGTTCGTCCTCGACTCCGTCTTCGTCGTCGGCTGAGATTCCCGACGAGACCGCCGGGCCTTACCCGGGCGACGGCTCCAACGGGCCCAACGTGCTCACGCAGAGCGGGATCGTGCGCAGCGACATCACGTCGAGCTTCGGCGGGTCGACCGGGATGGCTGAGGGTGTACCGATGACGCTCGAACTGTCCATCGTGGACCTTGCCGGCGGGGGAGGCCCGTTCGCCGGTGTCGCCGTCTACGTGTGGCACTGCGACCGGGCGGGCCGTTACTCGCTGTACTCGCAGGCGGTCACCGACCAGAACTACCTGCGGGGCGTGCAGGTCGCCGACGCGTCGGGCAAGGTGCGGTTCACCAGCATCTTCCCCGCCTGCTACGACGGGCGCTGGCCGCACATCCATTTCGAGGTGTACCGCAACCAGGACGCGATCTCGTCCGCCTCCAACGCCATCGCCACGTCCCAGGTCGCCTTGCCGAAGGAGACGTGCCAGACGGTGTACGCGCAGTCCGGCTACGAGGCATCGGTGACGAACCTCGCGCGCGTGTCGCTGCAGAACGACAACGTCTTCGGCGACGACGGCGCCGCACATCAGCTGGGAACGGCAACGGGCTCGGTGTCGTCGGGCTACGCGGTGTCGCTGACGGTGCCGGTCGACACCCGCACCACCCCCGCCCGCGGCGGCGCACCGGGCAGCCGGTGAGGCGTCGTTGGTGTAGAACTGCCTGGTGAGTGCCTCCTCGTCCGCCCAGCGCCTGCTGCTCCAGATCGCCGGCGCTGAGCCCGCCCATCTGCGCGAGGAGCTGGCGGCCGCGTTGCGCTCCGGCGCGATCGTGCACCCATGGAGCGTCGTGCCCGCCTCGCAGGCCGCGCCGGCCGTCCGCCTGCACGAGGTCGTCGAGGGCCGCCCCGAGGCCGAGGCGGCCCTGGCCGCCCCGGCCAAGAACGTCGGGATCGCCGAGGTTGCGCTCGAGACTTCGCGCCTGGTGGCGATCCTGCCCGACGGGGCCCGCCCCGCCGTGGTGCGCAGCACGGTCGAGCGCTGCGCGGCCCCCTTCCCGCCCGACTGGTCCTTCGAGTCGGCCCGCGTGCCCGCGGCGTTCGCCGCGGCCGAGTCGCCCGACGGCGTGGAGCACGCGCTCGGCAATGCCGGCGCGACCCTGTGCGGCCTTCCGCGGCGCAACGTCGAGCTGTACCGCCACCATTTCCGCCCCGGCCAACCCGGCTCCTGCCCCCGCTGCGGCGACCTGTCGGCCGATGCTCCTTCCGGGCCGAGCACCCAGGAGCGCCTGCACGGCCTGATCGCCGCCGCGGCCCCCGGCCCGCTGCGCGACGAGCTGGCCGCGGCCCTGGAGCGCGGCGCCGAGATCAGCCTGTGGATGGAGGGCCCCGGGTCCGGCTTCATCAAGCACCACGGCCGGCTGGAGCGCCTGACCGAGGGCCGGAAGGCGGTGGTCACGGCCCTGGAGTCGGACGGGCGGGTCGGCCTGGCCCACGTCCTGTACGGCGACTGGCGCTCAACGATCGTGCTCCGCGACGGTCGGCCACCCGTGATCGCCCGCGCCTTCGTCGGCTGGCCGCAGTGAGCTTCTACCGGAAGCTCGTCGACGGCGTGGCCCACGCCACGGAGACCGGCACCGTCCTGCTGTGCGGCACGCCCCTACCCCCGATGACCTTCATGGCCGGCTCGTTCGCGCCCGAAGCACCCGACGCCTGCCCGCGTTGCGTCGCCTTGGCCGCCGCGGCGCCACCCCGCCGGACGGTCGCCGAGCGGCTGCGCGACGAGATCGCCGGCGCCGAGCCGGCTCACCTGCGCGAGGAGCTGTCCGCCGCCCTGCTCGCCGGCGCCCCGGTGAACCCGTGGACCCACGGCGCCACCTCCGCCAGAGCGCGGCACTCGGCGCGCCTGCATGAGGCCCTGGAGGGCTTGGCCGAGGCCGAGGCCGCCCTGCAGTCGTCGTCGCCGGTGGGCGTGGCCATGGTGCGCACCGAGTCACATACCTTCGTCGCCATCATCCCCGAGACCGGCCGCCCGGCGGTCGTCCGTAGCTCGCCGCGCCGCCGCGCCCGCCCGCTCGCACCCGGCTGGAGCTTCGAGTCGGCCCGCGAGCCGGCCGTGTTCGCGGCCGCGTCCTCGGCAGACCGCGTGTTCCACGCCTACGACGGCACGGGTTCGTTGTGCGGCCTCCCCGAGGAGGCCTTGGAGGTCTACCTCCACCACTACGGGCCCGGTCCCTGCCCCCGCTGCGACGAGCTGGTCGCCGCCGCCCCGAAGCGCCCGAGCGCCCAGGAGCGCCTCCACCACCTGATCGCTTCGGCGGAGCCGGGCCCGCTGCGCGACGACCTGTCCGCGGCCCTGACCCAGGGCACCGAGATCACGCTGTGGCTCGGCAGCCTGGGCCCTTCCCTGGCGAAATCCGCCCGCCTGGACGAGCTGACCGAGAACGTCCCGGCGGTCGCGGCCGCTCTCTCCCGCAACGAGCACGTGAGCCTGGCCGACGTCCTGTACGGCAACTGGCGCTCGATCGTCGTCTTCCTCGGCGGCGACCCCCCGCTGATCGCCCGCGGCCCCACGTTGTAGCGTGGTGACTACGCTGAGTCGCATCGCAAGATCTAACTTTTTGGGGTCTGCTAGCGTTAGGGAGAAAGAACGGAAGCCGCTCCCGGGCGCTACGGGAGCAGGGCGAGCTTGCCGCGCAGGCCGCCTTCCTCGGCGCGGCGGTGCGCCTCGGCCGCCGACGACAGGGGCAGGCGATCCGCGACGCGGGTCACCAGTCGGCCCGCCGCCAGCTCCGACAGCAGCGCCGCCAGGCCCTCCGAGGACGGCACCACGCCGACCTTGGCGACCCGGATGTCGCGCTCCGACGGCGGCGTGCTCGGGTCGGTGACCGAGATGCACGTGCCGCCGTCGCGGACCGCGTGCAGCACGCCGCCGTACGAGGCGGCGTCCAGCGCCGCGTCGAACGAGGACGGCTGCAGGGCGGTGCCGCGGGTCAGGACCTCCTTCGCGCCCAGCGACGCGACGTAGGACTCGTCGCCGGGGGAGGCGATCGCGGTCACCGACAGGCCCGCCGCGACCGCCAGCTGGACCGCGAAACCGCCGACGCCGCCGCTGGCGCCCGTGATCAACAGGCGGGTGCCCGCTGGGAGGGCCGCCAGCGCCAGGGCCTGCTGGGCCGTCAGGCCGTTCAGGGCCAGGGTCGCCGCCTCGGCCGGGTCCACGCCCGCCGGGATCGGGGCGAGCCACGCGGGGTCGGCCAGGACCACGTCGGCGTAGGTGCCGGTCGCGCCGGCCTCCGCGAACCACGGGACCAGGCCCGCCACCGCGGTGCCGTCCTGCGTGACGCCCGCGAAGTCCCAGCCGAGCACGAACGGCGGGGTCAGGCCGGGGATCAGGCCGGCCCGGGTCACCACGTCGACGGGGTTGACCACCGCCGCCGTCACGCGGACCGGGACGCGGCCTGGGGTCGGTGCCGGGTCGGGGCGTTGCGTGCCGACCAGGACGCCGGCGTCGCCGAACCGCGAGACCTCGACTACGAACATCGTTCCTCCTCCAGTGGGCTACGTGGCCAAGCGTCCACCGGGGCAGGTACTGTCGGTAAGTAGGTACCTTTTAGTGCCTATCCCACCGGGAGGAGCCCCGAACGTGACCAAGACGGCCGAGCAGCGACGCCTCGACGAGCGGGTGCTGTACGACGCGTTCATGGCCGCCTGCCCGACCCGGCAGGTGTTCGCCACCATCGGGGACAAGTGGGCGGGGCTGGTCGTCAACGCCCTCGCCGACGGGCCGCGGCGGCACGGGGAGCTGCGCGTGCGCATCGCGGGGGCCAGCCAGAAGATGCTCACGCAGACGCTGCGGACGCTGGAGCGCGACGGGCTCGTGACCCGCACCGTCACCCCGTCGGTGCCGGTGCGGGTCGACTACGAGCTGACGGCGCTGGGTCACACGCTGGTGCCGATCCTCGCCGCCCTCAAGAGCTGGTCGGAGTCGAACATCGGCGAGATCCTGCAGGCCCGCGAGGACTACGACGCGAGGGAGACCGTGTAGGGCTCGGCCGGCTCGGCGACGCGCGCCCGGCCGAGGACGCGGGTGCCGGCGAAGGCCAGCGTGGCCAGCATCGGCAGGGTGCCCACGGCCGGCAGGACCGGGGTGTCGTACGGCATGAACAGCAGCCCCGCGTACCCGGCCACGATGGCGGGCACCGTCCACCAGCCGACCACACCGGCACGGGACAGGCCGACGAACGTCAGCAGCAGCGCGAGCGAGACCAGCGGGCCGGGGCTGAACGCCAGCTGCAGCGCCGGGTGGGCGAGGACCTTGTCCGACACGACGACGGCCTGCTCGATCGGCAGGTTGCGGCCCAGCTCCATGTGGAACCAGTCGGACATCAGCGCGCCGGACATCTCGATGAGGCCGAGCGCGCCGAGCAGCGCGCCGAGCACCGTGAGCACGCCGCCGCGGCGGCCGCGGACCAGCAGCGGCACGGCGAGCAGGCCGACGCCCATGAGCAGGTTGCCGTAGTGCAGCAGCAGCGCCGACAGCTGGGTGGTGAACGGGTCGGCGGCCAGGGAGTGCAGGTAGGTGGCCTTGCTGTCGTCGCCCTGCGGCGGCGAGGTGGCGAGGCCGGCGAAGAAGGAGGCGGCGCCCGCGATGAGGGCGGTGCCGGCGGCTATCTGCATGACCCGCTTGGCGGGGGAGTTGGTGTTCGTCATGGCCTGAACGCTATGGGCGGAGGCCACCGCGACGCTGCCTGCGCACGTCGGAAAACGCCGTCCGCCGCGCGGTGGACGCGGGGCCGTCACGCTGTCCGTCGTGCGGCCGACCCGGCGGTTGACCAGCACCGATTACGATCGCCGGCATGCACCGCCCGAATGTCGCGGCAGTCCTCGCCGCCGCGCTGGCCCTCATCGGCACCGCCGAGATCCTCCTCGACGCCCAGTTCTCGGCCGCGCCCGCCACACCGGCCGCGGCCCTGGCCGCGGTGGCCGGCGGCATGCTGCTGGGCGCCTGGCGGCCGATCACCGGCGCCGCCGTCGTCAGCCTCGCGTTCCCCATCTCCGTCGTCGGCGGGCTCGACGGGCCGACGGGCGCCGCGGTCCTCGGGTTCTTCGTGGCGCCCGGCTGGGCGGGCTACCGCAAGGCGCAGGCGTCGTGGCCGGCGCCGCTCGCCGTGCAGCTCATGGCGAGCCTCGGCACGTGGGTCGCCGGGCGCGCCGCCGGCTCGAGCGTCGCCGGGCTCGGCAGCCAGGCGTGGGAGAACCTGTTCTTCGGGCTGCTGTGCTGGGGCGCATGGGGCGTCGGGCTGCTCGCCCGGCGGCTACGCGAGCGCGCCGACCTGCTCGCCCGGCTCAACACCGCCCTCGATGCCGAGCGCGAGGCCCGCGAGCACGCCGCCGTCGCCGAGGAGCGCCGCCGCATCGCCCGCGACATGCACGACGCCGTCGCGCACTCGATCAGCGTCATGGTGCTGCAGCTCGGGGCCGTGCGCAGCACCCTGGCGGCGGGCACGGCGCAGGCCGAGATGATGGAGGGCATCGAGCGGCTCGGGCGCGAGTCGGTGCACGAGCTGCGCGCGCTCGTCGGCATCCTGCGCGACGCCGAGGCCACCGGGCCGGCGCCGCAGCCGACGCTGGGGCGGGCCGCCGAGCTCGTCGCCGAGGTCCGCGCCGCGGGGCTGCCCATCGAGCTGACCGTCGACGGCGAGCTGGGCGGGATACCGCGGCCGCAGGACATCTCGGCGTACCGCGTGCTGCAGGAGGCGCTGTCCAACGTCCTGCGTCACGCCGGGCCCGCCCCGACCACGGTCTACCTGCGCCGCGAACCCGGCCGGGTTTCCGTCCTCGTCGACAACGAAGCCCAAAACCCCGCCGGTGGTACGGCGGGAGCCTCCCCCGGCGGCCACGGGCTGATCGGCATGCGGGAGCGGGTGGCCGCGTTCTCCGGCACGCTGAGCGCGGGACCGCGCCCGGGCGGGTTCACGGTGCAGGCCGTCTTCCCCCTCGGTACCGAATCCGGGGCCTGGAAAGCGGTGGCGGCATGATCCGGGTCGTGGTCGCCGACGACGAGGCGATGATCCGGGCCGGCCTGCGGATGCTGCTGGACCACCAGGGCGACATCGAGGTCGTCGGCGAAGCGGCCGACGGCGAGCAGGCCCGCGCCGAGGTCCGCCGCGCCGCACCCGACGTGGTCCTGCTCGACGTGCGGATGCCCAGGACCGACGGGATCACCGCCGCCCGGCACATCCTCGCCGAGTCGGCCGCCAAGGTCATCGTCCTCACCACGTTCGACGAGGACGACGCGGTGCGCGAGGCGCTGCGGGCCGGGGTCAGCGGGTTCCTGCTCAAGGTCGCCCCGCCGGAGCAGCTCGTGCACGCGGTGCGCACTGTTGCGGCCGGGCAGGCGCTGCTGGACCCGGCGGTGACGCTGCGGGTCATCGAGTCCTTCGCCGGCGCCGCGGTCGCCGACCCGCGCGCCGCGGCCCGCCTCGGCGAGCTCACCGAACGCGAGGCCGAGGTGCTGCGGCTGGTCGCCCGGGGCCTGTCCAACGCCGAGATCGCCGCCGCGCTGTTCCTCGGCGAGGCGACGGTGAAGACCTACGTGTCGCGGATGCTCACGAAGCTCGGGTTGCGCGACCGGGTCCAGGCGGTCGCCTTCGCCTACGAGAGCGGCCTGGTCCGCCCCGGCGTCGCCTGACCGCTCGAGCGCGGCAACCCGCCGCGGTGCACCGAGCGTTGAGTCGATATGAACGAGCGAGCCCGGCTCACGCTCATCGCCCTCGGCGCTTCGGCGCTGGCCGCGCTGCCGCTGCTGAACGTCTTCGCGCGGTACACCTGGACCGCCCAGACGGCGCTGGTCCTCGCGCTGATGGGCACGGCCGGCGTGCTGACCCGGCTGGTGCGCGCGCCGGCGTGGGCGCCCAGCGCCGCGATGGCCGCCTCGGCGCTGCTCGCGCTGCTCCTGCTGTTCCCGGGCGGCGCCCGGCACCTCGCGGCCCTGCTCGCCGACGGCGTCGCGCAGGCCCGGCGGTTCGCCGCCCCGGTCGGCGACCACGACGGCCTGCTGCTGCTCGCCGCGGCCGGCGTCGCCGCCCTCGCCCTGCTCGTCGACGCCCTCGTCGTGCAGCTGCGCCGCCCCGCCCTCGCGGGCCTGCCGATGCTCGCCGTGTACACGGTGCCGGTCGCCGTGATGCCGGACAGCACCGGCTGGGCGCCGTTCGCGCTCGGCGCGCTCGGCTTCGTGTGGCTGCTCGTCGCCGACCGGCAGGCCATGATCCGCCGCTTCGGCCGCCGCCTCACCGTCGACGGCCGCGCCGCCGACCCGCGCCGCCCGACGTCCCTCGCGGTCGCCGGCCGGCGCCTCGGGTTCGCCGGCGTCGCCCTCGCCGTGACGCTGCCGTTCCTGGTGCCGGCCGCCCTGACCTCCGGCGTGCTCGGCCGCGGCGGCACCGGACCCGGCGGCTTCGGCGGGCAGGCCGGCCCGGTGAGCCTCCTCGCCCTGCTCTCCGGCGAGCTCAACCGCGGCGCGACGATCGACCTGCTGAAGGTCACCGACCTCGACGACCCCCGCCCGCACTACCTGCGCCTCGACGCCCTCGAGCAGCTGACCGCCCGCGGCTTCGAGCCGCTGCCGCCCGGCGCCGCTGCGCCGCTCACCGCCCTGCCCCGCCCCGGCTGGGGCCCCGGCGTCCCCGCCGCCGCGCACCACGCCGAGATCGAGATCGGCGACCGGTTCACGGCCGACCGGCTGCCCATCTACACCTGGCCGACCCGCGTCGGCGGCGTCGAGCGCGACTCGGCCTTCGACACCCGGACCCAGGCGGTGTACTCCGGCCTGCGCACCACGGCGAACCGCCGCTACACCGTCGACTACGTGCGCGCCGAGCCCACCCCCGACGACCTGCGCCGCGCGGCGGCCGTCGACCCGTCCGACCCCGCGCTGCGCGACGTCCTCGCCGCGCCGCCGAACCTGGTCGTGCGCGACACCGTCCGCGGCCTCGTCGAGGGCCGGACCACCGAGTACGACAAGGTCATGGCCGTCCTCGGCTTCTTCTCCCCGGCCAACCACTTCACCTACGACACCAGCACCGGCCCCGACACCGGCGGCGCCGCCATCACCGACTTCCTGCGCAACCGGCGCGGCTTCTGCGCCCAGTACGCCGCCGCCTTCGCCTGGCTGCTGCGCGAGGCCGGCATCCCGTCCCGCGTCGCGATCGGCTTCTCCCGCGGCACCGCACACCAGGGCCGGACGACCACGCTCACCAACCACGACCTGCACGCCTGGACGGAGGTGTACTTCCCCGGCTTCGGCTGGCTGCCCTTCGACGCCACCCCGCCCGGCGCCATCGGCGGCCCGGCCGCCCAGCCGACACCGGCCGCCTCCACCCTTCCCAGCCCGACCCCGCCGGCCCTGGGCGCCGGCCCGGCCGCGCTCGCGTCCTCCGCGAGCCGACCGGCGCGCCACGAGCCTCCCGACGGCGCCGGCCCGGCCACCGAGCCGGCGCTGCTCGATGCGGCGCCGTGGACGCTCGGCGGGCTGCTGCTCACGCTGCTGGCGCTGCCGGCCCTGGCCCGCGCCCGCGTCCGCCGCCGACGGCTCGCCGTCGTCGGCGCGGACGCCCGCGGCGGGGCCCACGACGCCTGGGACGAGCTGCTCGACGTCCTGACCGACTACCGTGTGCCGGTCGCGCGCTCCGCGACGCCGCGGGCGACCGCCGAGTGGGTCGCCGCCGTGGCGGCGCTGGGGGAGCGTGGCCGCGACGGGCTGCGGGCGTTGACGAGGGCCGAGGAGCACGCGCGGTACGCCGCCCGCCCGCTCGCCGCCATCGACCTGCGCGCCGCCGTCGCGGCCGTGCGCGCCGGCCTCGCCGCGCACGCGTCCCGCCGGGTCCGGCTCATGGCCGTGGCGCTGCCGCCGTCGATGCTCCGGCGCCGACGAGGTCGAGCGCGGCGCGGTTGAACGCGAGCACCCGGGCCGTCGCCGCGTCCGCCCGCCAGAGCAGACCCCACTCGACCGGGGGCGCAGTGTCGAGGAACTCGTAGGCGACGTCGGGGCGGGCGTGCCGCGACGGCCCGCTCGACGGCGGCGGTGAGCTCGGTCCAGGCCGGGGAGATGTCGCGGTACAACTGGAGCCCGATCGGCGTCGCCAGCACCCTGCGGCTCGTGCGCCGGAACAGCGGCGCCCCGACGCGGCGCTCCAGCCCGCGGATGATCTGGCTCACCCGGGTCGTCGACACCCGCAGGCGCGCCGCGGCCCGGCCGAAGTGCAGCTCCTCGGCGACGGCCAGGAACGCCTCCACCTCGTGCCGCTCCAGCATCGCCGCCCCCGATCGTGAACCCTCGCTTCACGATCGTTGCACGATCCCGCGTTGATCGGCCCGCCCGGCCGGCGAAGAGTTGCCGTCATGTACGTCACCACGCACCGCGCCCTGACCAGCGCTTCACTGGAGGAGCTGCGCGACCGGACCGAGATCGTCGACGCCCTGCTGCGCTTCGGCCTCGGCCAGGACCTCGCCGACCGGGAGCTCTTCGCCTCCTCGTTCGCCGCCGACGCCGAGCTCGACTTCCGCCCGGCCGCGGCCCGCTGGGGCGGCGCGCCGCCGCTCATGACCGGCCGGGACGCGATCGTCGAGCAGATCCTCGCCGGGTTCGCCGGCCGGGTCGACACCACACACCAGGTCACCAACCCGCGCATCGCGCTCGACGGCGACACCGCGGCCCTGACCGCCCTGGTCGAGGCACAGCACCTGCTGCGTGCCGACCACGCCACGTTCGCGCTGCTGAAGAACCGCTACGACGTCGGCCTGGTCCGCGACGGCGCCCGCTGGGTGATGCGCCGCGTCCGCATCGACAACGTCTGGTACACCGGCGACCCCACCGCGATCTTCTAGACCGTCCACGGCCGGAGCTTCTCGGGGTTGCGCACCGCCCAGATGTGGGTGATGCGGTCCCCGGCGAAGCCGAACGCGAACACCGTGGCGACGGCGCCCTCGTGCTCGGCGACGAGCCCCGGCTCGCCGTTGACCATCCGCTCGACGAACCGCAACCCGGGCGCGACCGACAGCAGCTCCACGGCGGCGTGCGCGATCCGCTCGCCGCCCACGATCGGCACCAGCACGGCCGGGACCAGCCCGCCGCTGTCGCTGACGATGGTCGCGTCCGGGTCGAGCAGGCCGATGAGCGCGGCGATGTCGCCCGCCTCCCACGCCCGCTTGAAGTCCCGCACGACCTCGGCCCGCCGCCCGGCCGGGATCGCCGGCGCGTGCGCCTCGCGGATGCGCCGGCGGGCCGACGTCGCCAGCTGCCGGCACGCCGCCGGCGTGCGCCCGACGATCTCGGCCACCTCCGGGAACGGGTAGCGGAACACGTCGTGCAGGATGAACGCGACCCGCTCGGCCGGCGTCATCGACTCGAGCACGACCAGGAACGCCATGTTCACCGACTCGTCCAGCGTCACCCGGTCGGCCGGGTCGCCGCTGATCCCGTCGGAGCGCTCCGGCAGCGGCTCCGGGATCCACTCGCCGACGTAGCGCTCCCGCCGCGCCCGGGCCGAGCCGAGCAGGTCCAGGCAGATCCGGCTGGCGACCGTCGTCAGCCAGGCACCCGGCGACTCCACGGCGTCCTGCTGTGCGCGGGACATGGCGTACCAGCGCGCGTACGTCTCCTGGACCACGTCCTCGGCGTCGGCGAGGGAGCCGAGCAGCCGGTACGCCAGGTTCATCAGCTGCCGCCGCTCGTTCATGATCGCGCTCAGGCTCATGCCGCCCCCGTCCGCATTGCTTCCGTCATCCGGTACGACGAGACAGCCCACCGAACTGTGAGCCTCACAGTCCGCGGCGCTGTGTCGTCGGACTGTGTATGAACCTAGCGCTGTGGATCCTCGGCGGCCTGTTGGCCGTATCCTTCCTGGGCAGCGGGGTGCTGAAGCTCGCACGCTCCCGCGCCCAGCTCGCCGCGTCCGGCATGGGCTGGGCCGACGACTTCGGCGACGGCGCCGTCAAGGCGATCGGTGTCCTGGAGATCCTGGCCGCCGTCGGCCTGATCCTGCCCGCCGCGCTCGACATCGCCCCCGTCCTCGTGCCGGTCGCCGCCGTCGGCCTCGTGCTGCTCATGGCCGGCGCCCTCATCGTCCACGTCCGCCGGCGCGAGACCCAGGGCATCGCCGTCACCGTCACCCTGCTCGCCCTCGCCGCCTTCGTGGCGGCGGGCCGCTTCTGAGGAGCGCGTCATGACCGACCTGCAGGCACTGTCCGACCGCGTCGAGATCGCCGCCCTGCCCGGCGAGTTCACCGACGCGGCCTCGGTCCGCGACTACGACCGCTTCGCCGCCCTGTTCACCGACGACGGCATCTGGCGCATCCCCGGCGCCGGCGTGGACTTCCACGGCCGCCCCGAGATCCGCGCCGGCATCGAGCGCCTCCAGTCCGCCTGGGAGTTCTTCATCCAGAACGTCCACCCCGGCGGCATCAGCATCACCGGCGACACCGCGACCGCGCGCGTGTACGTCAGCGAGCTCGGCCGCTTCCGCACCGGCGAGTTCCACGCGAACTACTCCGTGTACCACGATCGCTACCGGCGTACCGATGCCGGATGGCGGTTCGCGGAGCGCTCCTACGAGGTGAAATACCAGTCTGATAGACCGTAGGGGACGAATGGAGGCTGGGGATGCGCATCGCGGCGCGGTTCAACGGTCCGCCCGGCTCGGGCAACGGCGGTTACAGTGCGGGCCTGGTGGCCGCGGAGCTGGGCGGCGCGCCCGCCGAGGTGACGCTGCGCCGCCCGCCCCCGCTGGAGACCGAGCTGACCATCGTCCGCGACGCCACCGGTTCGGTCCGGGCGCTCGCCGGCGACGACCTGATCGCCGAGGCGCGCCCGGTCGTCGGCGAGCGCCCCTCCCCGGTACCCCCCGCCCGGCTGCCCGAGGCCGCCGACGCCGCGACGCGGTACCCCGGCCTCACCGACCACCCGTTCCCCACCTGCTACGTGTGCGGCCCCGCCCGCGACGACGGCCTGGCGCTGTTCCCCGGCGTCCTGCCCGACGGCCGGACCGCCGCACCGTGGCGGGTCCCCGCGGACGTGTCCCCGGTGACGATGTGGGCCGCGCTGGACTGCCCCGGCGGCTGGTCGGTGATCGCCCCGAACGGCGGCCGCCCGTACGTCCTGGGCCGCCTCGCGGTCTGGCTCGACACTTTGCCGTCGCCGGACGACACGTGCGTCGTGATGGGCGTCTACACCGGCGGCGAGGGCCGGAAGGCCGAGGTTCTGTCCACTGTGTACGGTCCACAGGGCACGATCCTGGCCACGGCCCGGGCGACCTGGATCGCGTTGCCGCAGCCCGTCGGGTAGACCAGGAACGGCCAGCCTGAGCGACAAGCCAAGGCGGCGAAGGTACGAGTGCACGGTTCGCGTATCCCGCGGCCTGTTCAGTCGAGCTTGGAGACCTGGTAGTGGCCTATGGCCCAGCCGTCGGCCTCGCGCTGGAGCAGCACGCTGAGTTTGACGCCGAGCATCGGGCGGTCGGTGAACGAGAAGTCGACGTGCAGGTAGGCGAGGAGGACGTCGTCGGCGAGGCGGCGGGTCCGCCAGACCAGCGACCAGGTCCAGTAGACCTCGGGCGCGACGATCGGTCGCCGGATCAGGCCGGGCGGCAGCGGCGCGGCTTGGCCCTTGGGGGAGTTCACGACGGGACGTCCGCTGCGGCGGACGTGGTCGTGGAAAGCCGGTCCGGTGATACCGCCATCCCCGATGCGCGCGGCCTGGGCGCCGGTCTCGCGGGCGAGCAGTTCGGCGTAGGCATTCCAGGACGACCACGAGGTGGTGTCGTCGTCGAGCAGGACGACGGTGTCCCGGGCGGCGACCTCGCGGCCGCTATCGGAAGCGTCGCCGACGCTCACGGCGTGCAGGCGATCGGCGCCCAGGAGCCGGGCCTTCAGGCCCAGTCGGTCCAGGTCCTCGGTCCGGACCCAGCAGATCGCCAGGTCCAGACTGCCGTCGGCGACCCGCGCGGCCTGAGCGTGGGACGGGGCCACCCACGCGTCGACGTGCACCTGCGCCAGTGCCGCGGTCCGGGCCGCCAGGTCGGGCGGGATCCAGTTGACGTACCCTAGGCGGACCGGCTTCGAGCCGGCCAACCGCTGGGCCTGCCCGCGCAGCTCGTCGGCCTGTGCCAGCAGCGCACGGGCGGAAGGGAGCAGGGCCGCGCCGGCCTGAGTCAGTGACACCGAGCGCCGGTCGCGGTCGAACAGCAGCACGCCGAGATCCCGTTCCAGGGCCTTGATCTGCTGGGAGAGCGACGGCCCGGCGATCAGCAGCCGGGCGGCGGCCCGGCCGAAGTTCAGCTCTTCGGCGATCGCGACGAAGTACCGGAGTTGGCGCAGCTCCACGTCAGCCATGTTACGAAGGGTGGAAGGTTGCGCCTACCAGCAGCGAGGACGCCGGTCAGCCGCTGCGTCCTTGGATGACCGTCAGGGTCACCCCGTTGGAGTCCCACCCCAACGATCCCGGCCGGGCCGACGACGGCGCGCGGTGAGCCATGACGCCACCATCGCCGGGCGGACCGCTGGCGCGCTTGCCGCCGAGATGTGCATGGGCCAGAAGCTGCCCTTGGGCACGCCGGCGGATGGCCCTAATCTCGGCGATACCCAGAGCCGAGTAACCGCGCGGCCGTTCCCAGGCTCGGATGCCCGCGGAACGTGCCGTCTCGTCGCCCGGTTCAGGCGTCCGGGCGACGAGACGGCTGGCCCGGCTGAGTGCGGTCAGCGGACCTTGCGGAAGAACTCGCGCACGTCGCCGACGAGGAGGTCGGGTGCTTCCATGGCGGCGAAATGGCCGCCGCGGCTGAACTCGGTCCAGTGCACCAGGTTGTGGTCGCGTTCGGCGAGGGGCCGGATGGTGATGTCGTTGGGGAACACCGCCACCCCGGTCGGTACTGAGGAGCGCGGCTGGGCCTGGCCCCAGGTGCGGGCGTCTTCGTAGTAGAGGCGGGCGGCGGATCCGGCGGTGCCGGTCAGCCAGTAGACCGAGACGTCGGTGAGGATCAGGTCGCGGTCGACAGCGTCCTCGGGTAGGGCGGCGGCCGGGTCGGTCCACTCCTTGAACTTCTCGACGATCCAGGCGAGCTGGCCGACGGGTGAATCGGTGAGGGCGTAGGAGATTGTCTGCGGGCGGGTCGACTGGACGATGGCGTATCCGCTCATGTCCCGGCCCCAGGTCGTCATCAGCGCGAGGCGGGCCTGGTCGGCCTCGGTGATGCCGACCAGCTCGGCCGGATCGCCGGACGGGAAGGTGCCCAGGTTGTTGACGTGCACGCCAAGCACATGAGCAGGGTCGACGCGGCCGAGCTCGGGGGAGACGATCGCGCCGGTGTCGCCGCCCTGCGCGCCGTAGCGGTGGTAGCCGAGGCGGTTCATCAGCTCGGCCCAGGCGCGGGCCACCCGGTTGGTGTTCCAGCCCGGGGCGGCGAGTGGGCTGGAGAAGCCGAAGCCGGGCAGTGACGGGGCCACGACGTGGAAGGCGTCGGCGGGGTCGCCGCCGTGCCGGGCGGGATCGGTCAGCGGACCGATGATCTGCATGAACTCCACGACCGAGCCGGGCCAGCCGTGAGTGAGGATGAGCGGCAGCGCGTCCGGCTCGGGCGAACGCACGTGCAGGAAATGCACGGTCTGTTCGTCGATGACGGTGGTGAACTGAGGAAATTCGTTCAGCCGTGCCTCGTGGGCGCGCCAGTCGTACTTGGTCTGCCAGTAGTCGGCCAGATCTTTCAGGTAGTCCAGCGGCACTCCGGCCGTCCAGCTGGCCCCGGGCACCTCGCCCGGCCAACGGGTGTGGGCGAGCCGCTGACGCAGGTCGTCCAGGTGGTCCTGCGGGATGCTGATCTGGAATGGGGCGATCTCTTCGCTCATGGCAGCCACGCTATGACGCACCTAGGACAGGTCCCGTCCTAGGTGCCTGGCAAACTTTCGGGCATGTTGGAAACCTCCGCCCGACTGCTGCGGCTTCTCGGACTGCTGCAGACCCCGCGTGATTGGACCGGCGCTGAGCTCGGGCAGCGCCTTGATGTCGATGTGCGGACCGTGCGGCGTGACATCCAGAAACTGCGCGACCTCGGCTACCCGGTGCACGCCACCCCCGGCGCGGCCGGCTACCGGCTCGGCGCCGGAACGAAGCTCCCGCCGCTGCTGCTCGACGACGAGGAGGCCGTCGCCATCGGGCTACGTACCGCCGCCAGCGGCACGGTCACCGGCATCGAGGAAACCTCGCTACGCGCGCTGGCCAAGCTCGAACAGGTACTGCCGTCGCGCGTACGCCACCAGGTCAACCTGCTGCACTCGGTCACCGTCACGGTCCCCGCCGCCGGCCCCACCGTGGACCCGGACGTGCTGACCGTCCTCGCCGCCGTCTGCCGCGACCACCAGCGGCTCCGCTTCGACTACCGCAGCCACGACGGCACCGACTCGGTACGCCACACCGAACCCCACCGGCTGGTCCACACCGGCCGGCGCTGGTACCTGGTCGGCTGGGACACCGACCGGCGCGACTGGCGCACCTACCGGGTCGACCGAATGCATCCCCGCATCCCGACCGGCCCTCGCTTCGCCCCCCGACCGGCACCCGACGTCGACCTCGCCGGCTACCTCAACCACGGCGTCTCCACCGCCCCCTACCGCTACCGCGCTCGGATCACTCTGGACGTGCCGGCCGCGACGGCCGCCGAACGGATCCCGCCCACAGTCGGTGTCATCGAAGCAGTCGACCCGCACACCTGCCTACTGCACACCGGATCCAACTCCCTCGACGAACTCGCCATCTACGTCGCATCGTTCGGCTTCCGCTTGCAGATCCACGAACCACCCGAACTCATCGCACACATCCGCGACCTCGCCACCCGACTCACCGACGCCGTCCGCTGACACCGAGGGAGGTGGACCACGACCTCGCCGAGTCGACCTCCGCCTCAGCCCGGTGTTGTACCTGCGGCGCCGCCTCCAGGCGAAACGCAGGAGCGGTCACACCGGCTGATCAACCGAGGCCTCACGCCCTCACCGGCAGCGTCCGACCGCCTATGATCACCTATCTGGCTGAGGTCACCTCAACGTGCGCATCCACGCGCCGTGCACCGCGGTGAAGGCAAGCGGCCGACGGTCGAGCATCAGCGCGTACGCAACGACTCCGCCCGGCGGCTCGGCTGGCAGCTGGCCCGCGAACTGCGGAAACACGCTCGGCAGCTCCTGCGACAGCCAGTGCCCGTCAAGCCGCCGCATCCGGTCCACGAACGCCCCGCGGCCGGGCTCCGGCACGTAGTCGAGCACCGCTGTGTGCAACACCACGAGCGTGACCCCACGCGGCGCCTGCCCGACGAGTTCGTCCACGCGCTCATTGAGATCCCCCGCTTCGACCCGGGGCGGATCGCGCCGCGCGACGGTGAGGGCCGCGTCGAGCCGCGCGAGCCGATCGTGCTGCTCGGGCCAGACCAGCGTCCGCAGCCACCGCACGTCGTCCTCGTCCACAACGGACAGCGGATTGAGGTCGACCCCGGCCCGCCATACCACCTGCACCGCATCCGGCCCGACGGCGAGTGCCGGCCCGTCGACGCGGCACCGCAGCCGCACCGGGCTTGCCTCGTCGCCCGCGCGTACCGTGGCGCCGTCCGCGCGGACGTACTCGTACGCGTACCGATCCGGCAGCAGGCAAAGCCCCGCCGACGCACCCACCTCCACCAGCGCCAGCGGCTGCGGAAGTGAGGCAAGCGCCGGGTACAGCCCCGCGCACCGCCCTGGCTCGTTCGTCTGCGTGCGCCGCGAAAGCATGATGCCCACGACGGCGTCGAGGTTGCCGAACACGATGTCGCGGAAGTGAGCGTACCCGTCGGGCGTCCCACCCACGTACCGCGCCGCCGCGAGCAGCAGGTTGGGCTGGCGCTTGGCGACCGGCAGGCCGTCGAGCATCTGGAGCATCTTCGGGTCGTCGGCGACGCCGAGGGCCAAGCGCTCGTACAACGGCGAACTCCCGCGCGCCATCGCCGTGGCGAAGAAACGATACTCGTCCGCCGTCGTCGCCCGCTCCGACATGCGCCCACGACTCCAGTGCCGCGCCCGACCGAGTGCAGTGTGTGAACCCCGACCGCAGCGCCGTTGCCGAACCGAGTGCCTGACCGAATGCTATCCCCGACCCACCGCCCGCGTCCGCCCCGGACCGCCCCGCATCCACCGCGCCCAAGCAGTCCCGTCTGAGATCCGGTCCCGCGCGACGGCGAGCCATCGGCACAGCGCCCGGGCCATTGTCACCGTCCCGGGCCGTGGCCGCGGCCCCGCGCGCGGGCGCGGCCGCGATGCGCCGTGACGTGGCCGGGCTCAATGCGTTGCCGGATTGCCGTTGGCGTCAGCGAGCGACTGCGCCATGAGCGTTCGTCGCGGACCTCGGCGGCGGGCGCTCCGTCTAACCCACCCTACCCCACGTCACCAAATCGCCAGGCGGAGCAGTAACCAACCGTAGCAACCCATCACGGACGGTGTGTGGCCAGGTCCCAGTCCAGGTACCAGAGCCGGGCCACCTTGTCGAAGCCGCCCGACAGGGCCTGCCAGTCGCCCGGCAACAGGGTGATGTCCTGGACGCCGTCGGTGTGGCCGGGCACGGTGCGCAGCAGGGTGCCGTCGATGGTCGAGAATACGCGGAGCATCGGGTCGATGCCGGCCGTGATCAGGTAGCGGCCGTCGCCCGTTACGCGTACCGCGTTGGCGCCGAACGATGGGGCGTCGAAGAGCAGGGAGCACTCGCCGGACACGGGGGCCCAGCGGCGCACCGTGCGGTCGTGGCCGCAGGAGACCAGGAAGTCGGTGCCGAAAGCGGCCGAAGTCACCGCGCCCTTGTGGCCCTGGTACACCTGGACAAGCTCGCCCGACGGCATCGACCACAGGCGCATGGTGCCGTCGTAGGAGGCGCTCAGGGCGTAGCGGCCGTCCGGGTTGAAGGCGACCGACGTGATGCGGTCCCGGTGGCCCTCCAGGTCGGCCAGGACGCGCATCGCCACGGCGTCGAGCAGGATGAGCTTGCGGAAGGCGGTGCCGATCAGGGCCAGGCGGCCGTCGGGGCTCAGGGCGACCGCGGACACGCCGTGGTCGAAGCCCTCCAGCACCGCCTGGGATTCGCCCGTCGCGATCGACCAGAAGCGGGCGGTGCGGTCGGCGGCGCCGCTCAGGACGCGGTCGGGGCCCAGGGCTACCGACTCCACCGTGTGCTCGTGGCCCTCCAGGATGTGCACGCCGCCGGGGTGCCAGATGCGCACGGTGCGGTCCCGGCTGCCCGTCACGGCGCAGTGGCGGCCAAGGGCGACGGCCGAGATGCCGGCGGTGTGGCCGGTGAGGGTGCGCGAAGTCCAGGCGGCGCGCAGGCCGGTGCGCACGCATGGGCCGACCTGCTGCCAGGCGGCCAGGCCGCGCGGGTCGCGCTCGTGGCCGGGGACGGCCCGTGCGGCGCGCAGGACCTCCAGGGTGTCGGCGCCGGGGCGGGTCGCGGCGGTCAGGAGCTCCTCGAAGAGGGCCGAGCCGGCCGCCAGCGACGCCGCCGAGCGCGGGCGGGTGAGGCGGGCGGGGGCGCGGTACGGCTCGGGGAGGCGCCAGTGCCGCGACCAGCCGGTGACGGAGCCGGTGCGGGCGGTGCGGCCGTCCGCGGAGATCCACGCGGCGGTCACCTCGCCGCCGCACTTGTACGTGCGCACGCAACGGGCCGCCTGGACGTCGCCGGCCACGATGGCGGCCAGGTCCCAGTAGCGGGCGGTGCCGTCGGTGCCGCCGGTGAGCAGGTGGCGGCCGTCAGGTGCGACGGCGATCGAGCTCGGGCCGTTGGCGTGGCCGCGCATGGTGCGCAGCGTGCGGCCGTCGCGGACGTCCCAGACGTACAGCGCGGTGTAGTCGCCGCCGATCGCGTACCGGGTGTCGGGGGTGAGCGCGGCCACGCGGGTCATGCGGCCGTTGGTCGGCCAGTGGTGCAGCAGCTCGCCGGTGTCGACGCGCCAGACGCGGAAGCCGTCGCCGGCGCCGGACAGTGCCAGGCCGTCGTCGGACAGGGCGACGCATTGGATCGCGTCGGGCTGCTCGATGACCGGGCCGGGCGCGCCGCCGGGCAGCGACCACAGGCGCAGCGTGCCGTCGTACCCGGCGGAGAGCAGGCGGTCGCCGGACGGGCTCAGGGCAAGGGTCATGACGTCGCGGGCGTGGCCGTGCAGCTCGCCCACCGGCGAACCCGTGTCGAGGTCCCACAGGCGGATGACGGCGTCGCGGCCGCCCGAGATCGCCAGCCGGCCGTCGGGGTGGATGAGCGCGGCGCGGATCTCGGCGGTGTGGCCGGTCAGCTCGCGCTCCACAGCGCCGTCGCGCCACACGCGCAGGACCCGGTCGTGGTAGCCGGACACGGCGCGGCGGCCCTCGCGGTCGTACGCCACCGCCACGTCCGGCAGCTCCCGGTTGTTGCGCGGCGGCGGCCGCCACGGCAGGCGCTCCTCGAAGAGCAGCGCGGCGTCGGGGAGGCCGTCGGGGGGCTCGACGCCGCACTCGCGGGCCGCGGTCACGTCGCCGCGCTCGAGGTGGACGTGGCCGAGCAGCTCGCGGGCCTCGGACGAGACCGAGGACTCGCCGCTGATGGCCGTCAGGGCGTCGACGAGCTCGACGTCGGTGGTGTTGCCGGCGCGCCAGTGCAGCAGGCCGGCGTTGTAGGCCGCCGCCGGGTGGCGCGGGTCGGCGTCCAGGGCGCCGGCGAAGCTGCGCGACGCCTCGGTCAGGCGGCCGAGGTCCACTTCGGACAGTGCGCGGTTGTTGAGGCCGTCGGCGCGAAGGTCCGCCTCGCGCGGTGCCGTTCGCGGGTACGCCGCGCCGACGACCGCCGGCCACAGTTCGACGAGGGCGGCGGCGAACGCGGCGCCGTCCGACGGGCGGCGCTGCGGGTCGTCGTCGAGGCAGCGCAGCAGCAGCTCGCCCAGCGCCGGAGGGATCGGCAGGGTGCCGCCCGGGTCGGTCATCTCCTCGCGCAGCGCGGCGCCGGCGATCGAGCCGGCCGGCCAGGTGACGTCGCCGACCAGCATCTCCAGGACGGAGACGGCGAGGCTGAAGACGTCGCCGGGCGGGCCGACCGGGCGGCCGGCCGCCTGCTCGGGTGAGGCGTACGCCGGGGTGAGCCCGCCCACGGCGAGGCCGGCCGCGCGGGTCAGGCCGAAGTCGGTCACCTTGGCGTTGCCGTCGTCGTCGAGCAGCACGTTGGCCGGCTTGACGTCGGCGTGCACAAGGCCACGGCCGTGCGCGTGCGCGAGGCCCCACGCGGCCTGCACGGCGAGGTCGAGGACGCGCGCCAGCGCTCGGTCGGAGCTCCCGCGGTACAACATCCGGCTCTTGATCTGGTCCTTGACCGTGCCGCCGGGCACGTATTCGGCGAACAGCCGCGGCTCGCCGCCGAGGTTGCGCACGTAATGGCACGCGCACACGTTGGGGTGCAGGCCGAGCGACACCCAGGTCTCGGCCTCGGCGACGAAGAGGTCCCGTGAGGTGGCCGTGCCGGGCAAGGGCGCCTTGACGGCGAGGTCGACCCCCCAGCCGAGGTGGCGGACGCGGTGCACGACGCCCATCCCGCCGCGGCCGAGCTCGCCGAGGACCTCGTACGTTCCGGCGACGATCGCGCCGGTGTGCCACTCGCCGTTCATGCGCTCACCCGGTCCGCGGCGCGTGCCCGGGCGTACTCGATGACCAGGTCGGGTCGCTCTGCGCCGTGCTCGGCGTAGGAGGCGCACATGTCGTCGATCGCCTGCTCCAGTTCGTCGGAGGGGCCACGGTCGGCGAGGAGCACCACGACGGGCTCCCACATGCCGTAGCCGATGTCGGGAATGGACAGCAGCGCGTCGAGGTAGCGGCCGGGCGGCAGCAGGTCGATCGCGGTGCGGGCGAGGACGCCGGCGGCGCCGCTCAGCGCGGCCGCGGCCCGTTCGAGCTCCTCGGCGGTGGTGACGTTCGCCGGGTACGCGCCCGGGTCGACGCGCATGTGGTAGTAGGCGGTCGGCGGGCGGCGGCGGGTCTCGACGAAGCCGATGTCGTGCCGCAGCGCGTCCTTGCCGAACGCGACCGACGGCCGGCCCCAGTGTGCGTTGCGCCAGTTGACGTACTCCCACCATGCCACCGGCACCACGACGATCCCGACGTGCGCGAAGATGGTGCCGGAAAGGCTGCGCCGGCTCGTGGCCACCTGCGCGACCCCGTCGGGCGTCACGAGCACCCAGTTGCCGCGCGAGCCGCGGAACCCCAGCGGCCGCACGACCGCGCCGACATCCTTGTTCAGCCGGTTCATCGCCTGCTCCGGATCGACCACCCGGCATACCGTACCCAACCCGCGCACGCCGCGTTGCGCGATCGGGGGCCGTCGCATCACCATCGCTTCAACGTCGAGACCAGCATCCAGCCGCCGATGGCCGTGGCAAAGATTCCGAACAGCAGCTCGCCAACGAAGATGGCGCCTACGTGGAGGCCGTACGCCAGCGCATCGACGGTCATGGCCACCGGGACGAGGCTGACGAACATCCAGCAGAAGGTGCGGTAGCCGAGGAAGAAGAACCCGTCCCACCAGCCGAACAGCAGCCCCCACAGCGTGACGCCGAGCCCGAACCAGGCCAGGATCAGCCACAACCACAGCATCTGGCCGGCACGTGGCACGAACCACTCCGTCGTGCCGCCCGTCTCCAGCGCGACCACCTCGCCACGCCACCGGCGCAGCGTCGCCGGGGCCCCGTCCTCCGCGTGGCGGTACAGGTCCCAGGACACCTCGCGGGTCTGCCGGCCGCCGCCGGACTCCTCCCAGGTGACCTCGTAGTGGGTGGTCGTGCTGGTGCTGCCGTTGGAGTTCGAGTCGGTGGTGGTGTATTCGTCGCGGCCGCGGATGGTGCCCGGCTCACCGGCGAAGCATTCGGTGCCGCCCGCCTGGCACGCCGCGACCCGGCGGAACTCCCGGGTCTGCCGGTATGGACCGTTTGCCACGACGAGCGCCGCCACGAGCAGGCCCAGTCCGAGCGCCGCGACGATCCACCGGCCCGCGGAGTGCCGACCCGGCCGGCGGTACCCACGGAACCTCATGATTGTCGATAATAGAGGCGGCCTGTGCTACCCGGAAACGATCAACCCATGGCCAGGCAACTTGATCAACAGTTAGCGAACGATCGGGGCTACGGAGGACGCGCGTGGGTCCCGGATAACGGCTGCCGCTTCCCGCTGGTGGAGCCGGGAGCCGGCGGCGTACACGTGGTCGAACCGATCCGCGCCCAACGTCTGACGAATCTGGGCCCTCAGCTCGGCCTCGCCCCGCCGCAGCATCGGCCACGCCCGCAGGCCGGCCCGCCGACGCGGGCCCTCGGCCGCCCCTGCCAGCAGCGCCGCCTTCTCGGGGTCGCCCTCCACGAACGCCAACCGGGCGAACGCGATCAGGCATATGGACACATTGTGGGTACTGTGGGTCGCCAAGCTCAGGGCCAGCCCCTCATCCAGCAGCGCCGAGGCCTCGTCCAGCCGGCCCCGAAGGGCGGCCAAGGCGCCCAACTGCACCCGGGAGCAGGCGGCGAGCCAGGTGTTGTCGAATCGCTCTGCCAGGTCGCGCATCTCGCGGAGGTGGCGCAGGGCATCGTCGTAGCGGCCGACGGTCGTCTCCGCGACGCCGGCGGTGAACGCGGCCAGGGCGGTCAAAAACGGCTCGTCCTGGCTGTGGAGCCGCTCCAGGCTCGCCGTCGCCTCGAGGAGGAGATTGTCGAAGTCGCCGACGATCGGCGAAGTCCACGCGATGGCCAGCTGGCAGACCGCGTGGAGGTAGGGATCCTCGACCCCGTCGAGCAGCGGCGCCAGGTGCTGGCCGGCCGCCAGCGCCGCCCGGTCGTCACCCATGTCGCTGGCGGTCACCGCCGCCGTCCACATCAGCTCGGCGCGGGCCTGTGGGTTCAGGGAGTCGGCGGAGGGCACGAGTTGATCGACCCAGGATCGGGCTTCGCCCAGATGGTCCCGCAGGAACAAGAAGGGCCACAGGACCCGGAACAGGTGCGGCAGCGGCGCGGGATCGTGGGCCAGGTACCAGCGCACGGCGGCGGCCAGGTTGCCCGCCTCGGACTCCAGCCGCTCGGTCCACTCGTACTGACCGACGCCCCGCAACGGCCGGTCCGCCTGCTCGGCCAGCGCCCGGTAGTGCTCGGCGTGGCGGCGCCCGACTTCGGCGACGTCGGGCCGGGCCTTCAGCCGTTCGGCCACGAACTCGCGGACGGTCTCGAGCATCCGCGATCGGGGGCCGAGCCCGGTGCGGTCAAGCTGGATCAGGCTGTGGCGGGCCAGCGTCTCGGCCAACGCAAGCGCCCGTTCCTCGTCGAGCCCGGCCACCTGGGCGGCGGCCTCGGTGGTCCAGCCGTCGACGAATACGGCCATGATCTCCAGCAGCGACCGCTCGGCATCGTCGAGCAGGCCCATGCTCCAGTCGACCGTTGCCCGCAGGGTGCGCTGGCGCTCGGGCATATCCACCATGCCCGGCCCCAGTGCATCAAGCGACCGCCCCAGCCTGCGCAGGAGCGCGGCGGGTTCCAGCACCCGGGTGCGGGCGGCAGCCAGCTCAATGGCCAACGGCAGGCCCTCCAAGCGCTGGCAGATCCCCACCACCGCCGTGGCGTTGCCCTCGGTGAGGGCGAAGTCGTAGCGCACGGCGCGGGCTCGATCCACGAACAGCGCCACCGCTGGCGACGACGACATCAGCCCTTCGACCGGTACCGTGCTGGGATCAGCCGGCAACGGCAGCGGGGGCACCGGGTATTCTCTCTCGGCCCGCAGCCGCAGCACGGTCAGGCTGGTGGCCAGGATCGTAACGCCGTGGCAGCGAGCCAGCAGGTCGTTGAGTTCAGTGGCGGCGTCGGTGACCTGCTCCAGGTTGTCAAGGATGAGCAGCCACCGGCCGTCGCCGAACTGCTCGACCAAGGCATCCAGTGGCGCGTTCGTTCCCGCCATGTCGGCCCCTACCGCCCGGCCGATGCCGGCCATGACCAGGTCGGGCTGGCTTATCGCCGCCAGGGGGACGAACGCGGTGCCCGAGTCGAAGCGGTCACGCAGGCGCTCGCCCACGGCTACCGCCAGCCGGGTCTTGCCTATCCCGCCCGGGCCGGTCAGCGTTACCAGCCGCACGTCTGGCCGCCCCGTCAAGTTGGCTACCTCGCTGATGGCCTGATCCCGTCCGACCAGCGAAGTCGTGCCCGCGGGCAGCGGACGCGGGCCGCGCGGGGTCGCCGACCGCGCCGGTACCGATGCAGGTTCCGCTGCCGAGGGGCGGGTGGCGGCGAACCGTTCGCTCAGCAGCATCGCGAGGTCGTCGCGCACCAGCCGGCCGAGCTCACCGGGCGTGCGGAAGGCTCGGTACGAGACCGTGGCCTCCTGCCTGATGCGGTCGAGCAGGTCGGTGAGTCGGTGCTCACGATCGGGCGCCGGTGTCTTGACGTACAGCAGCCGAGGCAACGCGCGAGACAGCTCGAACTCGTCCTCCAGACCCGAGATCGTCATGCCTGCGCCGATCCACCCGTAGCGCTGCCAGTACAGCCCGATGAAGGCATCGCTCTGCGCAAGATATGCCCGGTACAGGTCGCGGGGAGGATGCGGCCGCGCCCCGGACTCGAACATCACCGGCGTGAGCCTGAGCGTCGAGATGGCGCGAGAGACGGCCTGTCGCTCATCAGCCAGCTCATCCAGCGTAGAACTCACGAACACCCGGAGATGCTGGTCGGGAGTCCGGATGATGCTGTCACCCGGCGGCCTTACCACCGCGTCATCGCGAGCAGACATGCCAGTCCTTCCCCCTCAGAGCTGTTACCGCGCAGCGAGCAGGCCGCGCAGCCGTTCGAGGGGGCCACGGCGGAGCAAGTGGGTCGCGACGATGTGACCTGACGCGCCGGACAACCCGGGTCCGGGGTGGGTCGCGGCCCCTATGTGCCAGAGCCGCTCGACCGGTGTCTGGTGGCCCGGGTGGGGCGGTATCGGCCGCCAGAGCAGGAACTGGTCGAGGGTGCAGGCGCCGGAGTACGGGTCGCCGTGCACCAGATTGGGGTTCTCCCGCTCCAGGTCGGCGGGGCTGAGTACCGCGCGGGTCAGCACCGCCCGGTCGAGGTTGGTCACCTGCTCGCCGAGCTGGGCCAACACCCGGTCGGCGTAGGCCTCGGTCAGCTGCGGCGTCCACGTGCCGTCGCCTACATCGATCTCACCGGCGGCGTCGGCGCTCGGCCGGTACGGGGTCTCCAGCAGCTGGATCCACAGCACGGCGGCGCCGTCGGGCGCCCGGGACGGATCGAGCACGGTGGGCTGTCCCGCCGCGATCGACGGCCGTGCGGGCAACACGTCGCGGCCCGCCTCGCCGACGGCCTTGCGCACCCCGTCCAGGCCCGGCGTCACATGTACCAGGGGCACGCTGTCGAGCCTGCTGTCGCGCCAGCGCAGCGGTTCGCGCAGCGCCGCGTGGATCTGCATGTCGCTGCGTCCCCACCGGTAGCGGCGGGCGGCGTCGCGTACCACTGCCGGCAGCTCGGCGTTGCGCAGCAGGTCGAGGTAGAGCGCCTGGGGCGTGGTGCTGGCCAGTACCGCGTGCCGCGCGCCGTAGCGCGTACCATCGGCTGTCACAGCGGCCACCGCCCGGCCGGAACGCACCACGATCCGATCCACGGTGGCGCCGGTGTGCAGCTCACCCCCGTTGTCACGCACGATCGACGCGAGCGCCTCCACCAGCGTGACACCACCACCAACCGGCACCGGTATGCCACCCTGCACCGTCGCCGACGCGATCACCTTGAGCATGAACGCCGAGCCGGCGTCGTCCGGCCCCATGCCGTTGTGGTTGATCCACGGCGCGAACAGTGCACGGGCCTGCTCGCTGCGGAAGGTCCGCTGCAGCCAGGCGGTGGCCGGCTCAAGAGCCGACTCCATGAACGCCAATGTCCCACTGGCCCTCATGGACAACAGCGCGCGCAGCCCGAGCCGGACACCCGCCGTCGACCATAGTTCAGTGCCCAGCGCCCCGAACGCGAGCTTGGACCGAGCGCCGAACTCGCCCATCTCCCGCCGCCACACCGCGCCGTCACCGTCGGCATGCCGGTCCAGCTCGGCGGTCAGGGCATCCTCGTCGGTGCTCAAAACAGCGGTCGCCCCGTCGGTCATCACGACGCCGGTCGGGGTGGCGGTGTTGCGGTAGGCCAGACCACGCCGGTCCAGGTCGTCCTTGAGTCGCGGGTACGCCGGCCCGCCGACGAACAGCGGATGCCAGCATGAGAAGACCTCGTGCCGGTACCCCGGCGCGGTGAGTTCGGCGGTCCGGATCGCACCGCCGAGCACTGCGTTTCCCTCGAGTACCACGACATCCCAACCGGCACGGCTGAGCATCGCCGCCGCGACCAGCCCGTTGATCCCGCTGCCAATGACGACCGCGTCGCAGATCCGCACGACGGGAAGCTACCCACTGACGGCTGATCTACCCACGAACCCGACGGGACCGTGACGTGCTGCGGGCTCGCGGTCAGGTTGGAGTCCGTCCGCCCGTCGGTTGCGAGTGCGACTCGGCCCCGTGTCCGCCCTAGCCGTGGTTTCGATCGCCTTGACCATCGTCACCGCGGCAGGCTTGGCGCTCTTCGCGCGCCTGCCGCTGGTTTCGGCTGCCGGCTTCCTCGCCTATCTCATGTTGACGGCCGTGAGCTTGAGGCAGTTGTACAAGTCTGCTGACTTGGAGGACACCAGCGTCGCGTCAGTTGTCGCCTCCATCAACGCGTTTCTGGCCTGGTGGCTGATCGGGCCGATCGGTCTCGCATTGAACATCGCCTGGGTGATCGAGGCGTCCAGTGGCAAGCTACCCGGCGACGCGTACTTCAGAACCACATGGGTGATCTGCGGCGTCCTCTTCTTCTTCGCCATGTTGCATACTCGATCACCGGCTGACGCGATCCAAGCCCAGAACTCCAGACAAGGAGAGCTGAGCTTCCTCACCTTGCCGCAGTCGGTTCGACCGTGCACACCGCCTATCGCAGAAGCTACTGATGGCACCTCCGTCGCGTGGGGCGCCTACGACCGCACGCTGCGGCTGTGCGAGCTGAACTGGGACTTCACCCCAGGTTCGGTCGGACAGGCCCCTCGAGCCGCTACGATGCGGCGGTGACCTTGCCGAGCCCGGCCGACCAGCGCGGCCTGCTCGGGCTCGCGCGAAGCTCGGCGATCGCGGGCGGCGCCGTCGTCGCCAACGGCCTGCTCAGCGCCGCCGTCCTGGCCGTGTGCGCGGCGATGGGCCAGACGGCGCAGATCGCCGCGTACACCGTCGTCACCTCAGCCCTGGCGTTCGTGCAGATCGGCCTCGCCGGCGGTTCGGCGATGCTGTACCTCAACGGCACCGAGCCGCAGCGGGCCCTCGTCCGCGCCCAGTGGACCCTGGTCGTCGTGCCCGGCCTGCTCCTCGGCGCCGTAGCGGTCGGCGCGTTCTACGCCGGGCGGGGGTACGACCCGTCCGCCCTCGCCGCCGCGGGCGTGGTCGCGCTCGGCAACGCCCTCGCGCAGCTGCAGATCGCCGACTTCACCCGCCGGATGCGCTTTCTCGCCAACGCCCTGCTGCAGTGCGGCAGCAAGGCGGCGTCCCTGCTGCTGGTCGTCGCCGGCGTGCCCCTGACGGTCGCGCTCGCGGTCGCCGGCCTGGCCCAGCTCGCGGCGGGCGAGCTCGTCCTCGGCAAGGACGGCTCCCTGCGCCGCCAGATTTTTCCGCGGTACTCGATGCTGCGGGACGTCGCCGCGGCCTATCGAGCCGGTGGCCCGTTGTTCGGGTACGCGGCCGGCGACCTGTACGTGGCCCGCGCCGGCACGGTGGCCCTCTCGCTGGTCGCCGGCCCGGCGGTCATGGGCTCCTTCGGCGCGGTCGCCGCCGCGTACCAGGCCATCGGCGGCGTCGTGCAGTCCGCCCTGCAGGTCCCGATGATCGCCCGAGCCCGCGCCCGGCTCGGTATCGGCTACTCCCACCACCCGGCGTGGTTCGCCGTCGCGGTCGCCCTGGCCTGCGCGGTCCCGATGGCCGCCGTCGTGTCCGTCCTCGCGCCGGTGCTGACCCGCACCGTGCTGTCCCTGCCGCACCCGGGCGCGGCCGGCTGGCTGGCGCTGTTCATGCTCGCCCTGCCGTTCATGGCGGTCACCCGCGCGCTGCTGTTCGACTGGATCGGCGACGCGCACTACGGCCGCGCCACCCGCGCGTTCGCCCTGCTCGCCGCGGTGCTCACGGTCTGCGTCGCGGTCGGCGTGCCCGCCTTCGGCGCCGCCGGCGCGGCCGAGGCCACCGCGGCCGCCGAGGCGCTCACCCTCGCCGTGCTCCTCGTCGCCCGGGCTCGGCGGGTTTGACCTGAAGCGCGGTTGAGGTCGCAGGATGCCGGAATGGCACAGACACTGCGGGCATTGGTGATCGGCGCGACCGGCAACGTGGGCCGGCCGGCCGTGGAGCTGCTGGCGGAGCGGGGCGCCGAGGTGCGCGGGCTGTCCCGCGCGGTCGGCGACGTGCGCGACCCCTGGGTGCTCGCGCGGGCCCTCGACGGCGTGGACGCGGTCCTGCTGATCTGGCCGTTCCAGTCCGCCGCGGGCATCGGCGACATCGCCGCGGCGATCGGCGGGCGACCGGTCGCCTACGTGTCCTCCCTCGCCGTCCGCGACGACCGGCCGCCGGCCGAGAGCGGCGTCTGGGGTGAGGTGGAGGCGGCGCTGCGCCGCCACGGCGACGCGTGGACGTTCCTGCGGGCGAGCGGGTTCGCCGCCAACACCCGGCAGTGGGCGGCGGACATCCGCGCCGGCGGCACGGTCCGCGTGCCGTACCCGCAGGCGGCCCGCTCGCTCATCCACGAGCGCGACATCGCCGCCGTCGCCGCGCACGTGCTGACAGCACGTACGCCCGGCCACGCCGGCCGGGCGTACGCGTTGACCGGCCCGGCCGCGATCACCCAGGCCGAGCAGATCCGCACCCTCGGCTCGGCCGCCGGTCGCGACGTGACGGTCGAGGCGGCCACGCACGAGGAGGCCCTCGCCCAGGCGAGCTGGGCCGGCGACGGCGCCGAGGAGGTACTGCGCCACTGGGCGTCCATGGCCGAGACCCCCGAGCCGGTCACGGGCGAGGTGGAGCGCCTCACCGGCGCGCCCGCCCGGCCGTTCGCGGACTGGGCCGAGGAGCACGCCGCGGAGTTCCGGGGTCACTAGCATCGGCGCGTTGGGACACAACATCACCGCCCTGATCCTGCCCGCCCCCTGCGACGAGGAGGCGGCGAGCGCCGTCGACGAGTTCGACGAGGCCGGGCTGGGGCGGCACCGCCAGACACCGGAGGAGATCGAGCGCTACGCCGACATCTGCGAGGAGCTCGGCCTCTGACGCGCTCGTCGTCGGCCGGCGGGCGCGGCATCACCGCGCCGCCGCGGTAACGCGCTGCAACAAACCTGCAAACGCGCGGCCTTGTCGCCAGGAAAACGCTTTCCTTACAATCGTGTTCCGTCGATATGTGCCGGTCCGTGGCCCGCCTGCCCGGGAACGCGCTTTCCTCAAGCGTGTCGGCGCATGCTGCCCCAGGAGGTTCCATGACATCCCAGCTCCGAGCCCGGCTGCGCGCGCGCCGGTGGCTGGTCGCGGCCGCCGCCGCGGCCCTGGCCGTGGGCGTGGTGACCGCAACGCAGGCCGCGTTCGCCGACACCGCCTTCAGCGCCAACTTCGAGGACGGGTCCACCAGCGCCTGGTCGAAGTCCGGCGGCACCTGGACCGTCGTCACCGACGGCAGCAAGGTGCTGCAGCAGTCCAACGCCACGACCAACAACGCCCGCTTCTTCGCCGGCGACAGCAACTGGACCGACTACACGGTCCAAGCCCGGGTCAAGCCGCTCTCGCTCGGCTCCGGCGGCTTCGCCGGCCTGCTCGCCCGGGCCGGCGGCGCCACCACGTTCTACCGGCTCGCGCTGCTGCCCGGCAACGCGGTGCAGCTGCAGGCCGTGAACGGCGGCTCCGTCACCGTCCTGGCCAGCGCCTCGCGCACGGTGGCGACCGGCACGTGGTACACCCTGTCGCTCACCGTCAAGGGCACCCAGATCAGCGCCGCGGTCGACGGCACCGCGGTCGGCTCGGGCACCAGCAGCGTCGTGGCCAAGGGGCGCATCGGGCTGCAGACGGCGTACTCGACCGCCGGCTTCGACGACGTCGTCGTCACCACGGGCGGGACGAGCCCGACGCCGTCGGCGACCACCGGCGGGCCTTCGCCGTCCGCGTCGGCCTCGCCGACCCGCTCGGCCTCGGCCTCCGCCAGCCCGTCGCCGTCCAACAGCCAGCCGCCGTCCTCGACGCTGTACGTGTCGCCGAGCGGCAGCGCGAGCGCGCCGGGCACGCAGTCCAGCCCGACCACGCTCGCGTCGGCGATCACCCGCGTCACCGCCGGCGGGACCATCTACCTGCGCGGCGGCACCTACGCGCAGTCGAGCACGATCACCATCGCGCCCGGCAACAACGGCACGTCGGGGGCGACGAAGACACTCATGGCGTACCCCGGCGAAACCCCGGTGCTGAACTTCTCCGCGCAGACCGAGGACCCCGCCAACCGCGGCCTCGCCGTCAACGGCAACTACTGGCACCTGTACGGCATCGTCGTGGAGCGCGCCGGCGACAACGGCATCTTCGTCGGCGGCAGCAACAACGTCATCGAGCGCACGATCACGCGGTACAACCGCGACAGCGGCCTGCAGCTCTCGCGCATCGCCTCCGACACGCCGCAGAGCCAGTGGCCGTCGAACAACCTCATCCTCAGCGCCGAGTCGCACGACAACGCCGACGCCGACGGCGAGGACGCGGACGGCTTCGCGGCCAAGCTCACCGTCGGCAACGGCAATGTGTTCCGTTACGCCGTGTCGCACAACAACATCGACGACGGCTGGGACCTGTACACCAAGACCGACACCGGCCCGATCGGCCCGGTCACGATCGAGGACTCGCTGTCCTACAACAACGGCACCCTGAGCAACGGCACGGTCAACAGCAACGGCGACCGCAATGGCTACAAGCTCGGCGGCGAGGACATCTCCGTCAATCACGTGATCCGCCGCAACATCGCCTTCGACAACGGCAAGCACGGGTTCACGTACAACCGCAACCTCGGCACGATGACGATCTCCAACAACCTGAGCATCGACAACACCGAGCGCAACTTCTCCTTCGACGGCGGCTCGTCGGTGTTCCGCAACAACACGTCGTGCCGCTCCGGCAGCGGCTCCAACGACAAGACCGTCGGCGACGCCGACAGCTCCAACCAGTTCTACGCCGGCACCAACGGCTCCCGCTGCGCGAACTACTCGGGCGCCCTGTCCTGGTCGTTCGCCTCGGACGGCCGCCTGGTGGTCACTCTGGGTGGCCGGGCGGTAACCCTGTAACCTCGCCGGCCTGCGGGCCGGGGCGCGCCGTCGCCCCGGCCCGCGCGCCGTAGAGGCCGAGCAGCGCGTACAGCACCAGGTAGATCGCGAGGCTGCTCACGAACGAGTTGAACGGCCACACCCGCTGCCGGTCGGCCGGGCCGACGCCCACGCAGGCGACCACCAGCACCCAGACCGCCGGCACCGCGTAGAGCCCGGCGAGCGGCGCGCCGAGCAGCCGTGCCGCCACCGGCGCGGCGATCGCGACGACGACCGGGACGCTGGCGATCGCCAGCAGCACGCCCTCCAGGTCCGCCAGGCAGGCGAGGTCGCTGCCACACGGCCCGTCGCCGACCGGGTGGAGCCACAGGATCAGCGCGGCGACCACGACCGCGGCGACACCCGCGACGATGCCGACGGCGAGCCCGCGCAGCGCGCCCCACGGGTACCCGTTCATGGCATCGCACTATCCCACGATGCGAGCGCCGCCGCTGTCCCGGAAGCTTGTCAAGCTTTATCGGTCAAGAGTGAGGACCGTTACCAATAGCCGGGCGGCGGAAGATCGCGGGGGAGCGATGCCTTGTCATTGGTCGTGGCCGAGACCCTGACGACGAACCCGCCCGTTGCCGAGCGTTCACCCGGCGAGCTCCTGCCGGTCGGGCGCCGGTTCCGGCTCGTGCTCCTGCTCGGCTTCCTGACCGCGCTCGGGCCGCTCACCATCGACATGTACCTGCCGTCGCTACCGACGATCACCGCCGACCTGCACGCCTCGGCGGCGGCCGTCCAGCTGACGCTGACCGGCACCCTCGCCGGGCTGGCGGTGGGGCAGCTGATCGTCGGGCCGCTCTCCGACGCGCTCGGCCGCCGGCTGCCGCTGCTGGCCGGCATCGGCGTGCACGTGCTCGCCTCGGCGCTGTGCGTGTTCGCGCCCGGCCTGGCCGCGCTCGGCACGCTGCGTGTCCTGCAGGGCCTCGGCGCCGCGGCCGCGTCCGTCGTCGCGATGGCCGTCGTGCGGGACCTGTTCAGCGGGCTCGCCGCGGCACGCCTGTTCTCCCGGCTGATGCTCGTCGTCGGCGTGGCCCCGATCCTCGCGCCGACGATCGGCGGGCAGGTGCTGCGCCTGACCCAGTGGCGCGGCGTGTTCGTGGTGCTGTGCGCGGCCGGCCTGGCGATCCTCGTGGCGACCGCGGTCGCGCTGCCGGAGACCCTGCCGGGCAACCGGCGCCGCTCCGGCGGGCTGGGCGGCACCGTCCGCGACTACGGGCGGCTGTTCACCGACCGCGTCTACGTCGGGCTGATCCTCGTCTCCGGCCTGGCGATGGCCGCGCTCATCGCCTACGTGAGCGGCTCGAGCTTCGTGTTCCAGGACGAGTTCGGCATGAGCCAGCAGCAGTTCGCCGTCGTCTTCGCGGGCGGCGCGGTCGGCCTGATCGGCGCCACCCAGCTCAACGTGCGGCTGCTGCGCCGCTTCACCCCGCAGCGCATCCTCTCCGGCGCGCTGCTGGCCGGCGTCGTCGCCGGCGCGGTGATGCTCGTGCTCGCCTCGACACACACCGGCGGCCTGGCCGGCGTGCTCGTGCCGCTCTGGACGGTCCTGGCCATGGTCGGCCTGGCCATGCCGAACGCGCCGGCGATCGCCCTGTCCCGCCACGGCGAGGCCGCCGGCACCGCCGCCGCGCTGCTCGGCGCTGTGCAGTTCGGCGTGGGCGCCCTCGCCGCGCCGCTGGTCGGCGTGCTCGGCGTGGGCGCCGTCGCCATGGCGATCGTGGTCTTCGGCGGCATGGCCGCCGCGAGCCTGGCGCTGTGGCTGGTCGTGCGGCCCCGCCGCCTGCCGGTCGAGGCCGTCGAGCCCGCGGTCGCCGTCGCGCACTGACCGCCCGCCGGGCGGCTGGGTCAGGCCGCCCGGTAGGTGGTGACGACGACCTGCCCGTCGAGCAGCCGGGAACCCTCGGCGCGCAGGTCGAGCCGCGCTTCGGGCCGGCCGAAGAGCGGCCGGCCGCCGCCGAGGACGACCGGGTGCACCGCGATGTGGTACTCGTCGATGAGCCCGTGCTCGGTGAGCGCCGCGGCCAGGCCCGCCCCGCCGGTGAGCAGCAGGTCGGCGCCCGGTGCGGCCTTGAGCGCGCCGACCTCGGCGGCCAGGTCGTCGCGGATGACCCGCTCGGTCCACTCGTCGCCGGCGTAGGTCCGGGAGAACACGATCTTCGGCGTGGCCCGCCAGAACGGCGCGAACGCCTTCGTGTGCGGGTCGTCGGAGATCGACTCGGCGTCGGGCCAGAAGCCGACCATCATCTCCCACACCGGCCGGCCGAACAGCAGCGTGTCGACCCGCTCGTCGAGCGACTCGGAGTACGCCGACAGCTCCGGCCCCATGTGCGGCCAGTCGAACTCCCCGTTGGGCCCGTCGATGAACCCGTCGACCGACGTGTGCACCCAGTAGATGATCTTTCGCATGTCCGGCCCCTCGCGGCTCGTCTTTGCCCGGTGGTCGGAGCCGCGGCGGGCCGCTCGACATCCGGCGCCTAGAATTTCGCCGTGGCATCCGTGCGGGTGGAGACGATCGTCGCGGCGCCGGCCGGCGAGGTCTGGGCGGCGATCGCGGACGTCGGTGCGGTACACCGGCGGCTCCTGCCCGGCCGGGTGCTCGACGCCCGTCTCGAGGGTGACGTCCGCATCCTGACGATGCCCGACGGCACCGAGGTGCGCGAGCTCATCGTCGCGATCGACCCCGCCGAGCGCCGGATGGCCTACTCGGTCCAGGGCCCGGGCCGCCTCGCGCTCGAGCACCACCACGCCGCGTTCCAGGTTTTCGACCACGACGGCGGCCGGTCGCGCCTCGTCTGGACCACCGACGTGCTGCCGCACGACCGCGAGACAGCGGTCCGCGCCCGGGTCTCGCGCGGCATCGAGGAAATGCGCGCAACCCTCGAGTCCCGGCGCGCGTTCTCCGGATAAGTCGGACGCTGGCGCGCCACGACTTATCCGATTTATCCGTCGGCAGGCGATAAATCCGGACCAATGCCGCAGGGCCGCCCTTGGCGCGGCGGTTTCAGGGTCGGCCGGCGTTTTGTTTCCGTGATCATGCGTCTTCCGGGCCGTCGGAGGCCGGTTCTGCACCAACGCGGAAACAAACCGCACAAGGGGGTACGTTTTGTTTCCGCGATCATGGAAAGCGGCCCCGTGGATGCGTCGAAACACATGATCACGGAAACAAAACGCCGCAGACGGCCCGGAGTGCGCCGAGCGGCATTCGTCAGACATTTCCCAGGTCAACGGATCGATCAGTGTCCCGTGTCACAATATGTAGTGTCGCTACCTAGGTGAAGGGCAGCATCGATCCATGACCAGATCTGTCGCGGGGCTCATCGCGGGGCGGTGGGTGAAGTACGTCTTCGTGGTCTTCTGGCTGGCCGTCATCGCGCTGGCCCTGCCGCTGTCGCAGAAGCTCACGGACGCCGAGAAGAACGACAACAAGTCGTGGCTGCCGGGGGCGGCCGAGTCGGTGCAGGTCCTCGACGTCCAGTCGAGCTTCAGCTCACCGAACACGATCCCGGCGGTCATCGTCTACGAGCGCGAGGCCGGGCTCAGCGGGCCCGACAAGGACAAGCTCGACGCCGACGCCGAGGCCTTCGCCAACCTGCCCGACATCGACGGCAAGGTCTCCGCGCCGCAGATCAGCGGCGACAACAAGGCCGCGCAGATCATCGTGCCGATCAACCTCGGCAGCGACGGCTGGAACAAGGCCGGCGACTACGCCGAAAAGCTGCGCTCGACCGCCGAGTCCGGCGCCAACGGCATGAGCGTGCACATCTCCGGCCCGCTGGGCACCGCCGCCGACTCGAGCAAGGCCTTCGCCGGCATCGACACCAACCTGCTGGCCAGCACCGTGGTCGTGGTCGTCGTGATCCTGCTGGTGACGTACCGCAGCCCCCTGCTGTGGCTGCTGCCCGTCATCTCATCGGGCGTGGCGCTGCTCGCCGCGCAGGCCGTGATCTACCTGCTCGCCAGGCACGCCGGCCTGGTCGTCAACGCCCAGAGCGCCGGCATCCTGACCGTGCTCGTGTTCGGCGCCGGCACCGACTACGCGCTGCTGCTCATCGCGCGCTACCGCGAGGAGCTGCGCCGCCACGCCGACCGGCACGAGGCCATGACCGAAGCGCTGCACCGCGGCGGCCCGGCGATCGTGGCCAGCGGCGCCACCGTCGTGCTCGGCATGCTGTGCCTGTTCTTCGCCGAGACCAACGCGACGAAGGGCCTCGGCCCGGTCGCCGCGATCGGCATCGCGGTCGGCCTGGCCGTCATGCTCACCCTCCTGCCGGTGCTGCTCACCATCTGCGGCCGCTGGATCTTCTGGCCGCTGCGCCCGAAGGTCGGCTCGCCGGAGCCGACGACGACCGGCCTGTGGGCCCGCATCGGCGCGCGCATCGGCCGCCGCCCGCGCTCGGTGTGGGTCGCCACCGCCCTCATCCTGGGCGTGGCCACCATCGGCATCGTCCAGCTCGGCGCGACCGGCCTCACCAACAAGGAGTCGTTCCGCGGCACGCAGGACTCGGTCGTCGGCGAGGAGGTCCTGGCCCGGCACGGCGCCGCGGCCGCCGGCACCCCGGTCGTGATCATCGGCGCCGCCACGAAGTCCGAGGAGATCCGCGCCGCGGCCGCCGGCACCGAGGGCCTCGACCCCAAGACCGTCACCGCGATCCCGCCGGTCGGCGGCCACGCGTACGTCAACGCCTACCTCGTCGACGAGGCCGACAGCCCGGCCGCGTACGCGACGATCGACCGCCTCCGCGACCGCGTCCACGCCATACCGGGCGCCGAGGCGAAGGTCGGCGGCACCACGGCGATCAACCTGGACGTCCAGCGCGCCGCCGGCCGCGACCGCGACGTCATCATCCCGGTCGTCCTGGCCGTGGTACTGCTCATCCTCATCCTGCTGCTGCGCTCGATCGTCGCACCGCTCATCCTCATCGCGACGGTCGTGCTCTCCTTCGGCGCCGCGATGGGCATCAGCGCCCTGGTGTTCCGCCACGTCTTCGGCTTCCACGGCGCGGACACCTCGTTCCCGCTGTTCGTGTTCGTGTTCCTGGTGGCGCTGGGTATCGACTACAACATCTTCCTGATGACCCGGGTCCGCGAGGAGTCCACACGCCACGGCACCCGCCGCGCGGCACTGGTCGGCCTGGCCGCGACGGGCGGCGTCATCACCAGCGCCGGCCTCGTCCTGGCCGGCACCTTCGCCGTCCTGGCGACGCTCCCGCTGACCGCCTTCGCCGAGATCGGCTTCGCGGTCGCGTTCGGCGTCCTGCTCGACACGATCATCGTGCGCTCGGTCCTGGTCACCGCCCTGAACCTGGACGTCGGCCGCCGCATGTGGTGGCCGAGCCGCCTGGCCAGGGTCGAGGACGAGCCCGTCGAGGACAAGGAGCTCGCCGCCGCGACAACTTCATAGGGACTCGGGTCCGCCCAACTGACGACCGTAGTTCCCACCAGACACCGCTGCGGGCCTGGCGGCCCTCCGCTGCCAGGTCCGCGGTGCCAAGACCTTACGGCAGCGCCGGTCCTCGATGACGTCGGTTATGGGCCGTCACGGCTCGCCATCGGCCGGCGCCGGGGTGAACCCGGGCGTGGGTGACGGCAGGCCGGGGATGGTGGCGTTGCCGCAGAGCAGCGCGACCAGGAACTGCAGCAGCCCGACGTCCGTGTCGCCGTCGCCGCCGTCCGGGAAGTGCACGCGGACGGACGGGGTCGGCGACGCGACCACGTACGCCAGCGTCGTCGTGCCGCCGGCCGTGGCCACCGGCAACGTCGCGTCGGAGTCCAGGCGCAGGAACCCCCTCGCGGAGGCGGGGCGCAACGGGGCCGGAGCGGTCAGCGTCACCAGCGAGCCGAACGTGCCGAGGCCGTAGTGCTCGAGCAGCCAGCGGTACTCGGCCGGCGGCTCCGCCCCGGCGGCGGACCAGTCGACCGGCGCGGGGCGGGAGGCCGGAGGCGGAGCCCAGGCCAGCAGGCGCTCGCCCAGCCCGGCGCCGTACTCGACGCAGACCTCGACGAACACCGGCACGTCGTCGCCGTCGGCGCGCACGGTCACGCTGACCACCCAGTGGCCGGCCCGCAGGCGCACGGCGTCGCCGTAGCCGAGGTGGGGGACCACGTCCAACGGACCGGCGGGCGGGAGGTCCAGGGCGGCGGCGATCGAGACGGCGGCCTCGTCGGCGCCGGCGTAGAGGCGGCGCTGGGCCTCCTCGAACTCGTCGTCGGGCAGGTCGAACAGGTCGCAGCGGCAGCCGAACGAGTCCGAGTACACCGCGAACGAGGCCCGCGCCGGCTCGCACATCACCGTCGCCGAGAGCTCGCCCAGCGCCGCTCGCAGCGCGGTCTCATCGGGCGGGTCCAGCAGCAGCGCGACCCGGTCGATCGCGGCCCGCAGCGGCGCGACATCGATCATGCGGCAATCATAGTGACGAATGGACTCGCGGGCGGTCCCATCCGGACGGCGGCAGCTGCGGCACCGGCCAGGACGGGTCGGGGCGGAAGTCCAGCCACGTGCCGTCGAACGGGAAGCGGCGGGCCTCCACGTCGGCGGCGACGCGCTCGCCCTCGGCGCGGATCCCGGCGGCCTGCTCGGCATTCCAGTAGGCGGGGTGCCCGATCCGCTCGACGTACTCGCCCTCGTCCTTCCACCGCCAGGCCCGGTCGGGCGGCACCACGATGTCGAGGGCGTGGTCGAACGTGTCGACGCCGGCCGGCGCGCCCGGGCCGTCGCTCCAGCGGGCCGGCGCGGCCTCGAGGTTGACGTACCACCGATCGAGCTCGAACTCCGGCGTGAACATCCACCACACCGAGTGTGCGCGGCCGGGGCGGAACAGGTGCAGCACGTGCCGCCCGGTCCACGTCAGCGGGGCCAGCCGCCACGCCACCGTGTCCCGCTCGCGGAATGGGACGGCCCGCCGGTCGCGGCCGTCGGCGGTGCGGCGGAACAGGCCCGTCGTGCCGATCGGCCGCCAGGTCAGCAGGCCGCGCTCGTCGTCGGACACCACCCGCTGCGGCAGCACGAGGACCAGGGTCCCGTCGCCGCGGAAGTCGCGGTAGAGCACCTCATCCGTCACGCCACCGGAGGCTAGGCGGCCGGGTCCGAGTTGTCGATCGTGGCGCCGAGGGCGGCCAGGCGCAGCGTCTCGTCGCGGCGGCGGACCCACCACAGGCCGGCAGTAAACACGGCCAGGGGCAGCAGCGCCAGGGCGAGCCACTGTATTGGCACGAGCGGGATCGCGTGGCCCATGTTGGCGTTGGACACCGCCCAGCCGGCCAGGCCGCGGTCGACGAGAAGGACGACGGTGGCGACCGGCAGTGCCGCGACCACGAGCCGGCGGCGGATGCGGCCGGGCACGGTGAGCACGGCGACGGCGAGCGCGACCAGCGATAGGCCAAAGGCGCCGAGCATCAGGCTGAGCGACAGCCCGGACGCCGATTCGATCGTGAAGCCGGACGGGCCGCCTGTGCCGATGAGGTCGCCGGGGGAGAACACGTACCTGGTGCCGCCCACCGGCAGGGGGTCGCGGGGCGACGTGCTCCCGGCGATCGCGACGGCATCCAACACGGCGAACGCGACGAGGACCGTGGCGAGGCGGCGACGGCCGAACGCCGACCACACCGAGCGCGCGACGGCGCCGGTCAGCGCGACGGCGCCGGTCAGCGCGAGCGCCGGGCGCCACAGGCCGTCGATGACCTGTACGGGTGCCGAATCATAGAGACGGATCAATGGAGCGGCCTCGGCGAGGAGTGCGGCCCAGCCGAGCACCGCCGCGATCCGGCGCAGACCGGACAGGGCGGCGGCCGCGACAAGCGCCCAGGCGGCGGCCTGCGCGCTGAAGGAGTTCGACTCCAGGTGCGGCCGCAGCAGCGGCACCCGTTCGGCGAGCAGCAGCAGCGCTGCGAGGGGTCCGATCAGGGCGCACGCGTCGGCCCAGCCGGTGTCGAAGAACCCGCCGCGCGGCGCGCGCAGCAGGCGAAGCCGCAGGCCGTGGAAGACGAGGTTGGCGGCGTCGCCGAGGCGGGGCCGGCGCTGATTCGGCGCGGCATCGGCGAGCATCGTGGTGAGCATGTCGGGGCCGTGCGCGCGGCGGTAAGCCGCCGGGTAGACGCGCAGCAGGCGCCGGTAGCGGGCCTCCAGCGGCGTGGTCATGCCGACAGCTCCGCTTCGCTCCGTGCCGCTCATGCCGATACCTTCGCTTCGCTCCGTGCCGCTCATGCGGCACCGCCCTCGGCGAGCAGGCCGCTGCGGCGCAGGCGGCGGCCCGCGGTGTTGGCGGCGGCGCGGCGCCGGTCGGCCTCCGCGGCCAGCTGCCGGGCGCCGGCGGCGGTGAGCCGGTAGTAGCGGCGCAGGCGGGACTGGACGATCTCCTCGCGCTCGACCTCGATGAGGCCGGCCTCGACGAGCTCTGCGAGCACCGCGTAGAGGGTGCCGGCCCGCAGGCGCACGGCTCCGGCGGACTGCTGCTCGACGTCCTTCATGATCCCGTACCCATGCGTGGGCTCGGCGGCCAGCGCCGACAGGATCAGGAACGCGGACTCCTTGAGGGGCATGCCCCGACCATATACCGAAATCCGATATATGGCCAGGGCAGTCACATCGACGTCTAGCGGCAGTTGAAGAAGAACAGCTCCCAGGAGCGGACCACGGTGGCGTCGGTGTGGATGACGTCGCTCGTGCGGCCGCCGCCGCCCACCGCCGTCACCCAGTGCCCGTCGATGGTCTGGATGCCGAAGCCGTCGCCGCCGAAACGGACCACGTTGAACTTCTCCCAGGCCTGCAGGCGCGTGGCGTCGGAGTGGATCGTGTCGGTGGTGCGCCCGCCGCCGCCGACCGCGGTCAGGAAGTTGCCGGTGAGGGTCCGGATGCCGACGTGTACCCCGTCGCCGGCGTCGACGAGCGTGAACGTCTCCCACGAACTGGCCACGGTGGCGTTGCTGTGGATGACGTCGCTGGTGCGCCCGCCGCCCCCGACCGCGGTCAGGAAGTTGCGGGTGTTGACGGTCTGGATGGAGCAGGTCGCCGGGGTGGCGAAGAACGGCGCCGCCGAGGCGGGCGCGGACAGGCCCACCACGCCGGCGGCGGCGAGGGCGAGCCCGGCCACCACGCTGAATGCGCGTCGCATGTGCATGACTTTTTCTCCCTGGAGTGACAGCGAAGCGGCCCCCGCGTGATCGGGGGCCGCACCCACTACGGCGTTCCAGGGCGTTCCGCACCGGTGGAACGGTCGGGGAGCCGACTCTCAGGTCAGGCGCACGCGCTGCAGCACGACGGTGCCGAACCACTCGCAGCGCTGCTCGATGAGCTCGTCGTAGCCGGATCGGGTGCAGCCGCGCACGGCCGGGTCGCCGGGAAGCGGAGCGCCGCGGTCGTCGAAGAGCATGTGGCCGAACTCGTGGCCGATGATCTGGGCGCGCCGCAGCGGCGGCGCGGTCTCGTCGACGAAGACGTAGTCGGCGTTCTCGCCCATCACCCACAGCCCGTGGGGGCCCTCGGCCGGCATCCGGTAGGGCCGGACGTCGATCGGGCGGCCGCGGCGGGCCTCCACGCGGGCGTGCAGGTCGGCGAGCGTGAACGAGCCGGGCAGGCCGAGGTCGTCCAGGACCGCCCCGGCCTCGCGGACCAGGGTCAGCACCAGCGCGTCGTCGCTGTACCGGGACATGTCCTGCCTCAGTCGGGAACGTCTTCCTCGCCGGCCGCCCGGAGGCGTTGCGCCGCCTCCAGCCTGGCCACCTCGTCGATGATGCGGATGACCGCGGCCGCGCCCTGCGGTGACAGCTGCCGCTCGACCATGCGCAGCATGACCTGCGAGACGCCGGGCTGGCGCAGCGCGGCCGCGAGGGCGGCGCTGTGCTCGTCGGGCGCGGCCGGCTCGCGGTCGGCGCCGCTGACGAAGTGGTCGATCGGCACCCCGAAGAAGCGGGCCAGGGCCTCCATCTCCGAGCAGCGCGGGTCGCTGGCCAGGCCGGAGCGCAGCTTGTTGAGGTGGGTGTGCGACAGCCCGCACGCGGCGGCGACGTGCCGCACGCTGTAGGGCTTGCCCGTCACGGGGCTGCACACGGTGCGGAACAGCTGATCGAGCCGCTCCGCGAACGTGGCCATGGCCAGAGGCTAGCATGGGACATCATCGATGCGGGGGGACATCTTGGCGCGCATCCGGCCCGGCCGGCGCGAGCTCGGCGCCAGGGGGCTGGCGATGATCCTGATCAGCGCCTCCGGCCCGCTGACCGTGCTCGTCGGCGGGCTCGTGACCACGTTCGCGGTGAGCGGCAACGTCGGCACGCCGCTGGCCTACCCGGTGCTGGCCGCCGTCCTCGGGCTCTTCTCCGTCGGCTACGCGGCGATGAGCCGCCGGGTGCGCAGTGCCGGGGGCTTCTACCCGTACGTGGCGCTGGGGCTGGGCCGCGGGTGGGGCGTCGCCGCGTCGTTCGTGGCCGTCGTGTCGTACAGCACGGTGCAGACGGCGCTCTACGGGCTGTTCGGCGCCCTGCTGCGCGCCTACGCCGCCGAGCGCCTGGGGCTGGCGCTGCCGTGGTGGGTGTGGTCCGCCGTCGCGCTGCTGGCGGTCGGTGCGCTCGGGCTGTACGGCATCGACCTCAACGCCAAGGTCCTGGCCGCTCTGCTGGCGCTGGAGATCGGCGCGGTGCTGCTCTTCGACGCCGCCGCGCTGACCCACCCGGCCGGCGGCGCGGCGAGCCTCGCCGGGCTGGAGCCGCGGCAGCTGCTGCAGCCGGGCATCGGCGTCGTGTTCGCCTTCGCGGTGACGGGCTACCTCGGCTTCGAGCAGGGCGCGGTGTACAGCGAGGAGACCCGCGGCGACAGCGGCACCGTCGCCCGCGCCACCTACCTGGCGCTCATCGTCACCGGCGGGCTGTACACCCTCACGGCCTGGGCGATGACCGTCGGCGCCGGCCCGGCCGACGTGGTGGCCCTGGCCCGCGACCCGGGCGCAGGGATGCCGTTCGCGATCATCGACGCCGCGTTCGGCGCGGTGCCGGCCGCGGTCGCCAACTCGCTGCTCGTCACCAGCGTGTTCGCGTGCATGCTGAGCATCCACAACTGCGTGGCCCGCTACGCGTTCGCGATGTCCCGCGACCGGCTGCTGCCCGGCCGGCTCGCCCGCACCGGCCGCCGATACGCCGCGCCGATCACCGGCTCGCTCGCGCAGAGCGGCGCGTCGGCGGTGTCGGTGGTGGTGTTCGCGGTCCTCGGCCTGGACCCGGTGCTCAACCTGTTCGCCTGGCTGTCGTACCTCAGCGCGCTCGGCGTCCTGACGCTGCTCGCGCTCACCTCGGCGGCCGTGATCGGCTTCTTCGCCCGCCGGCCCGGCGCGTCGCGGTGGCGGACCCGCTACGCGCCGGCGCTGGCGATCGCCGGCGTGGCCCCGATCGTGGCCGTCACCGTCGTCAACGCCGGCACGGTGCTCGGCGCCGGCCGCGGCTCGCCGGACGCCTGGGTGCTCACCGGCCTGCTCACGCTCAGCGCCGTCGCCGGGTTCCTCTACGCGCCGCTGTTCCGCCGCTCCAACCCGGCCGCCTACGCGGGCGTCGGCGCCAACGCCCTGCGCGCCGCGAGCGCCGGCGCGCCGCTGGTCCTGGCCGGGGGCGGCCCGCCGGGCGTGCCCGACGCGGTGCCGCGGGCGTCGGCGTGGCGCCGGCCGGGGCACCGGCTGCACGCGCTGTACACGGTCGCCCGGCTCTGGCCGCTGTGGCGCCGCGTGCGGGCGGCGGTGCCCGAGATCGAGCTCCTGCCGCGGTACCGCGGTCCGGCCGCCCTGCGGTCCCTCGCCCGGCACGCACCGCTCGCCGCCCTGCGCATGCCGGTCGAGATCCTCGACGCCTACGCGGTGCTGGCACCCTGGGCGCCGCCGCAGGCGTGGCTCGTGGCCCGCGCCGAGGCGCAGCGGCGGTGCCGGCCCGCCGACCGGGACGTCCAGGTCGAGGCGGCGGTCCTCGCGGTGGCCCTGCGCGCGCGGCGCGGCCCGGGCGTGGCCCCGCCGGCCGAGCGCTCCGCCGAGCCGCTGCTGGCGGCCGACCTTCCGCCTTCGGCGACGATCCCGCATCTGGTACTCGTGGGTCGCGCCCTGCGCCGCTCGCCCGTCGTGCGGGCCACCCTGCGCGGGGTCGCGCCCGAGCCGGCCCGGTAGCGCTATGCAGCCGCGCCCGCCGCTCTTCGCCGAGTACTTCCTGCTGGCGCACGACGGGTACTCGGGCCGGCCGCACATCGACGCCGCCCTGCTCGGCGCCGGCGTCGCGGGCGCCCTGCTGGGCGAGCTCGCCCTCGCCGGGCACATCCGCCTCGGCGACGGCGCCGTGCGCGTCACCGGCACGCCGCCCGACCCGGTCGGGGCGTCCACGGCAGACACCCTGCGCGGCGCCGAGCACGGCGCCGAACGCTGGATCGAGCTGCTGGCCTCGGCGGCGTACGCCATGGTCGGCGACGACCTCGTCCGCGCCGGCGTGGTGCGCCGGCCCCCGCCGCGGCGCCTCGAGCGGCTGGCCGGGCGCACCGGCCTCGCCGCGGCCCGCCCGCGTTACGTCGCCGCGGACGCGCTCGCCGCGGCCGCGCCCCGGATCCTGCTGCGCCACGCGGCCGACCTCACCGGCGCCGTCGGCGGGTTCCCGATCCGCGTCGACGAGCGCACCCGTGCCCTCGCCGCGCTCGCCGTGGCCACCGGCCTGGAGCCGGTCGTCGCCGACGCGGCGAACCGGGCCGCGCTGGGCCGCCTGCGAGCGATGGCGGCCGCGGTGACCGGCGACGCGCACACCGTCGCCGAGGCGGTCGGCGCCGCGGCGGCGCGCATCGCGCTCACCCCGCGCCGCGGCACCTGACCGTGAGCACGACCTTGGCAATCCAGTGTTACAACCTTCGGTATGCGTGGAAACACCCGTTGACATCAATGTGCTGAACGACAAGGATGGTGCGAAGGGGGGAACGGCAGCGGCCGCAGGCCCGCAGCTGAAGCGGACAAACGGGTTTGCGGTCACTGCCGATTCACTCCCGGCGATAGGCTGAGCCGGTGATCGCACGCGTATGGCAGGGATGGGCGGCCCGCGGCGCGGACGCCGAGGCCTATCAGCGGCACTACGAGACCGAGGTCAGCGACCACCTGGGCCGGGTGCCCGGGTTCCGTGGGGCGCGCCTGCTGCGCCTCGACGACGGCGACGAGGTGCGCTTCACCTCGATCACCTACTTCGCGAGCATGGCCGACGTGCGCGGGTTCGCCGGGGACGATCCCGGCGCCGCCGTCGTCGAGGACGCCGCCCGGCGGGTGCTCACGCGCTGGGACGAGCGGGTTGCGCATCATGACGTCGCGGTCCAGGTCTCCGGCGGTACGGTCGAGGCATGATCCGCAAACGGGTGCTCGTCTCCGGGCGGGTGCAGGGGGTGTACTTCCGCGACACGTGCCGGCGCGTCGCCGAGGCGCGCGGCGTCGCCGGCTGGGTGCGCAATCTGCCCGACGGGCGGGTCGAGGCGGTGTTCGAGGGCGGCGACGAGCCGGTCGGCGCGCTCGTCACCTGGGCGGGTGAGGGGCCCGAGTGGGCGCAGGTGACCGGGGTGGCGGTGCACGACGAGCCGGCCGAGGGCATCACCGGCTTCAGAATCCGATGAGCTGCTCCGCGCCGAGCAGGGCGCGCAGGCGGGCCAGGCCGCGGGCGCTCTGCGTCTTGACCGTCGCCTCCGACACGCCGAGCAGGTCGGCGACCGCCTCGATGCTCTGGTCCTCCCAGTAGCGCAGCACCAGGATCGCCCGGTCCCGCGGCGGGATGCGCCGCAGCGCCTCCAGCAGCGTCACCCGCAGCTCCGGCTGGCCGCCCGGCGCCGGCCGGTCCGCCGGCCGCTCCACGACCACCTCGCGGCTGCTGGCCCGGCGCTGATGGTCGAGGAACACCCGCAGGAGCACCTTGCGCGCGTAGGCGTCCGGGCTCTCCCGGCGCTGGATGTGCCCCCAATGCACGAACAGCCGCGCGAGGGCCGTCTGGGTGAAGTCCTGCGCGAGGTGCCAGTCGTGGCACAGCAGGAACGCCGTGCGCCGCAGCCGGGCGGCCGCGGCGCGGGCGTACTCGGTGAACTCCTCCTCATCGGCGCGCGTCATCCGATCGCCGCCAGCCGGGGGAAGCGGCCGGCGCCGGCCGCCTCGACGGCGGGGTCGATGCGCAGCCCCCACCGCGGGTCGCTCGCCACCGCGGTGGCCTGCGCGACGCTCAGCGCCTGCGGCGCCGGGCGGTTCTGCTCGCCGTCCCACGCCAGGCAGGAGGCGATGTCGACCTGCACCTGGGTGCCGTCCGGGTGGCGCACCTCCACGACGGTGCGCTGCACGCAGTTGTCCTCGATCTGCAGGACCAGCACGCGGTAGCCGCCCGGCAGGTCCGTCGGGCCGTGCACCTCGAAACCGGGCTCGCTCTGCCCGATGAACATCGGCTCGTGCGGCGCGACGCGCGCCACGCTCACCCGCAGCATGCCCGGGCCGGCGCCGGCGTCGAGGTACACCTGCACCATCGGCTGCGCGGGGTCGGCCGCGTAGCCGCTGGTCGCCCCCAGCGGCAGCAGCGCCAGCAGCAGCTGCAGCAGCCCGGCCGGGGTGGCGCGCACCCGCCCGTCGGCGCTCGCGACCGGCGGCGGCGAGCCGCCGGACGCCGGCCCGGCGACCGGGACCGGCCCCGGCCGCAGCAGCGCGCCGGCGGCGGCGCGCGCGCCGATCACCGCCACGG
>NZ_BAABAT010000055.1:0-60216 GCF_039537565.1 Dactylosporangium darangshiense | reverse complement strand
CAACGCTTCCAAGTCGGCGACCCGCCGGGTCAGCGCCTCGATCCGGGCGTCGCGCTCCGCGATCTCCGCGTCCCGCTCCGCCAGCACCGCATCCAGCCGGGCGAGCCGCTCCAGCAACTGCGCGAGGAACGGCGAACCGGACACGCCGCCCAGGATGCACCAGACCACCCAGCAAGATCAAGACCTGCGCGAACCAGGAACCAGCTGAACAGTTACCGCCGGTCACCTCCAGCGATGTCGACGAATGGGAACGTGCAGCCTGGCAATACGCCTGCGATGTCGGCGTCGTCTCTCCGGCAACGGTTCTTCCAGAACTCCTCGTCGACCTAGATGAAGCACACGCACGACTGACCGAGGCCGACGACAAACTCCGCGACCGTCTTGCGCGGGTGTGCGCGGAACTCAGCGCGCTCACCGCCATCGCACTCATCGCTTCAGACTCGCCGGGACCGGCCCGGCGTTTCTGGCGCACTGCAATTCGCGCCGCTGACCAGACGAAGGACCACGAACTGCAGGCCCGCATCCGCGGCAGACGTGCGGTGTTCGCACTGTACGACGACCTGCCCGTTACAACTGCGCTCACGTTGGCCGAGGACGCGGTCACTGTCTCGGACGGACAAGCCACCGCCGGCTCCGCCAGCGGCTACGCCGCACGCGCTCAAGGACTCGCCCAACTGGGACTGCATAACGACGCCCGCCGAGCGCTCAGCCACCTCGAGGCGACGTTCGACCGCCTCGAGACAGCAACCATCGACGACCGGCGATCGCAGTGGGGCTGGGGTCAACAGCGCCTGCTACATGTCGCGAGCTTCGTCTACGCTCACGCTGGCGACACCTCGCGCGCGACCCAGGCCCAAGAGTCCGCACTCGCGCTCTACCCCACTCAGCTCTACCAAGGACGCGCGCAGATCGAACTCCACCGGGCCACTTGCCTCGTCGCGGTCGGCGATCCGATCGAAGGCGCGCGCCACACCATCCGGACACTCACCAGCCTGACTTCCCCACGGCGGCACGACGCCCTGATCCGCCGGTCAGCTCAACACGTGGTCGACGCAATACCCGCGAACGCGGCGCACGACCCCGCTGTCTGCGAAGCTCGTCACATGCTCACCTCGATGGCAACGCGGCATGACTGACCCGCAGAACCTGACGTTCGCCCGCTACCTGGCCGCCGACGCCGAACAGATCCTCGAATCGGTCGTCGCGCCTATCTACGCGGCCACACATGCAGACGTCATCCCGAGCGCCTTCTACGACCTGGACCGCTTCCTGCAACGCGTGCGGGGATACATGCGCTCACCAGGATTCGAACTGGTCACCGCAACCATCAAGACGGAACCTGCCGGGCTCGCTCTCGGCTACGCGTTACCCGAAGGCGCCCGCTGGTGGCAGGGACTGACCACACATGTCGAGCCCGACGCCATCGCCGAAAACGGGCACCGTACGTTCGCGCTGTGCGAACTGATGGTGCACCCCGAGCTGCAACGCCTGGGCATCGCCCGCGCCATCCATGACGAACTTCTTCACAAGCGCCCAGAAGATCGCGCAACCCTTCTCGTCCGAGAGGACAACACCGCCGCCCAAATCGCATACGCAAAATGGGGATGGACCAAGATTGGCAAGCTCAAGCCATATCCGGACTCACCGAACTACGACGCGTTACTCCTACCGCTCATCCCGTCCGCAGACTAACCTCGCATGCCAGAGGCCACGTCCGGCTCGCCGCCGTCCGCCTAGCCGACGGCCGACGCGTTGACGTTGGCAACTCGGGCGCAGGACCGAGCTTCTGCACCTCTACGCTCCGACGCGGGTCATCAGCGACCCAGATCGAGCTGTACCGGGCGGAATGTGTCATCCGAGCCGCTCAGCGGCGTGTGGATCACCCGGGGTGACCGCATACTTCCACTCGCAGAATGACACCAACAGCCGGTGGTTGCCTGCGGCCATGCTCCCGGCTTCAACGACGTTGCCGCGGGTGGGCCGCTGGTCGCATTCTGACGTCGGCGGCTGGTCGGCTCAGCAGGTAGCGTTTCAGGTGTTTCCGCTGTTCACGGGGGTGCTTCATGCCGCCGCCGTTGGAGCCGGTGCACGCCGTCCCAGCCGCCGAACTGCCCGCGGGTGTCTCGCCGTACTCAACGACGAGTACGGCCGCGCCGAGCACGCGGGTCCGCCAGCTGCGATGCCAGCGCCGCCAGCCGTCCCCCTCGACCGCCCGGCACGACTGGGCATGCCTGGACGGGGCGCACCGAAGGCCACAGCACTTGGCGCAGGTCTCGTCGCCGCAGCACTGCCCGGGTACCTCGCCGGGCGGCGTCGCGACCGCGGGCGGCGGTGAGAACGGTGTGTCGGCCCTGGACACTCGCACCAACATGGCCCCGCAGGCGTGCGGGCCCGTGAGGCGTCTGGCTGGCGCGACAAGTCCGGCACGCTCGTCATGCTGCGACGAATTTGGAGCAGCCCTCCTACCGCGGCAGTCATCGCGCATAACTTCCCGTCCCCGGACGGTCCGCCATGACGGTCACGTCCTTGTCGCCGACGACCACCCGTTGCTCACCCACCCCACCGCCGAGCCACCCGCTCGTTGCCCTCATACCGGATTCCCTCGGCTCCTCCGACGAACGCGTGGCAACACGTCGCGCTGCCGGATACGAGACCGTCAATGCTGACGCGGACGGCGCTGGCCAGGTCGGGCGGTCGGTGCGTACCCGGCTTGCCGTCCTGGCCGCTCCGGTCTTGAACCGGTTCTGGCCGACGTCAGCTGGCGCGGCTGGAGCGCTGGCCGAGTCGGTCGAGATGTTGCGTGTCGTGGTGATGCATCGGCTTGCGCACGTCCGTGCAGCCCGTACCGAGGCCGCCGGTTGCGACACGACGCGGCCGTAGCCCAGCGCTGGCAAGCGCGCTCAACGGCCGGTGCGATCAGCTCCGGCATTTGTCACGGTATGCAACGGCAGGGCTATCTGTCGGTGATCTGACAGTGCAGAATGTCAATGTGTTGATGGAAGCCGCATGCCTTGGGATTGAGGTCCACGGCGGTGGTGTCCGCGCCGTAGTGAGCTGGTCCGACGCGACCGTGGTGGTGCTGCCGCTGGATGCGCTGGGCGGTGCCGGATGGGCGGATGCCGGGTTGGGCGCTGCTGGGGTGATGTCGGATGCCGGCCGGGACGAGGTTCGGCGTGACGTGCCGCTGGCTGGGCCGGAACTGGTGGAGCGGTTCCGTCGGGTACGGCGGGCTGCGGTAGGGGTGGCTGGCGGGGTGCCCGCGTCGGTGACGGTGGTGGTGTCGCCGGGGCAGGGGCCTCGGCAGTTGCCGATGCTGCGGCACGCGGCGTCCGTCGCCGGGCTGGGTGTCGTGGATGTGCTGTCGGTGCCGGTGGCGGTCGGCTGGCATCTGCTGGCTGGTGGGGTGTGGTTGGCGGTTGGGGCGTCGGTGCTGGTGTTGACGATGGACGGCGGTTGTGCCGCGACGGTGTTGCGGCGCACGGCGGAGGGGTTCGAGGTGGTGGCGTCGGTGGACGCGGGCACCGTCGCAGCGGAACTGGCCGACGGCGTAGCGGCGTCGGGGGACGTGCTGGTGCGGGAGGTTGCGCGGCGGGCGATGGTGGGTGCACAGGTGCCGTCGGGGATGTTCGACCTGGTGTGCGCTGTCGGCCCCGATGTGGGTGCAGGGGTGGGGCGGCAGCTGGCGCAGGTGTGTGGGGTGGAGCCGATGCTGGTGGCGGAGCCGGAGCTGGCGCCGGTGCTGGGGGCGGTGCAGCGCGGGCCGGCCGCTGGGTGGCGTGGTCGGCCGGCGGGTGGCGGGGTCGGGTGGCGGGACATGGCCGGGGTGGTGCTGCCTGCGCTGGCGTCGTTGGGGTTGTTCGCGCAGTTCGTGGCTGGTGGGCAGCGGTACGGGCCGCGGGAGAAGCTGGAGTCGGGGTTCTTGCTGGCGCCGTGGGGCGTGTTGGCGTTCGCCGCGGTGTTCGGCCTGGTAGCGCTCGCTGGGGGGCTGCTGCTGGCGGCGGACCGCTATCGCCTGGCCGATGAGCCCGGCGCCGGTGGGCTGAGATGGGTGCGGGGCCGGTTGGAGGCCGTGGCCTTGGTCGGGGCGGCGGCTGGTGCGGCGGTGCTGGCGGCGGTGTATGCGCTGATGGCGGCCAGCTTTTTCGATCTGGATATCGGTGGGTTGTTGCGCTGGTCAGTACTGCCGGTGCTGCCGGCTGCGGTAGCGCTGGCCGCGGTGGCGGTGGTGATGTGGCGGCAGGCGGTGCCGCCCGCTGGGTCGTGGGTGGACTGGTTGCGGTTTCCCCTCTTCGCAGTGGTGACGGCGGGTGTCGGGGCGGCGCTGATCGGTTGGGACGAGACCGGGGTGCCGTCGCTGGTGCAGCCGTTGGCGTGGCAGCTGTATCAGTGGATGCCGGGCGGGCCGCTCACGGTCATCGGTCCGGTTGGGCGGCTCGGCGGCGGGTTGGTTGGTGTGGCGGTGGCGCTGCTGGTGGTGCGGCGGCCGCTGCTGCGCCTGGTGCTGGGTCTGCCGTTGGCGGTGCTGGTCGCGGTGGTGCTGTCGTGGCGGGTTACGGGGACGGTGGCGGTCGGGTTCGCCTTCGCGGTCGCGGTGTGGTGGGCCGTGCGGGCGGTGGTGCCGGTGCTGCGGCCGCTGCTGCTGCGGCCGGCACCAGCCGCCGACGGCCGGGTCGCGCCGGCGGTTGCCGGCGACGACCCGCAGCGTGGCCCGTACGCGGGGAGCCCGGCCGGTTTCCCGGCGGGGGCGCGGCCGGATGCGGACCGCGGCGGGTGGGACGGTGACGGGGCTGGGCCCCGGTGAGGTGGCTGCGGCGGCTGCTGGCCGCGGTCGTGGGCGGGACGCTGTTACTCGCGGTGTTGGCCGCCCTGCCGGCGCTGCTGGTCGTGATCGTGCGGGCTGTCGACTGGGATTGGCGTGCGCTGGTCGCGGAGCCGATGTCGGCGCTGAGCGTGGTCGCGGTGCTGGTCGGTGCGGGGTGGCTGGTGTGGCTGGCGGCGGTCTGGGCGGTGGCGGCGGATGTGGTTGCCGCGCTGCGCGCCGGTCCGAGCCGGGTGGCGCGGTTGCCGGTGCCGTTGCACACCGCGGTGACCGCGGCGGTCGGTGGTGTGCTGCTGGCGCTACACGCCGCGCGTGGCGGCACCGCGACGGCGGCGGTGGCGCCGCCCGCGGCAGCGCCGACCGCGGCTCCCACCACGACCCCAACACCAGTACCGGCGGATGGTGTCCGGCCGGGCACCGTCTGGGCCGACGCCGGGGTGTTCGTGCCGGGCGGTTGGCTGCCGTGGCCGGTCACAGCGGCGCTCAGCGCGGCGCTCACGCTGGTCTGGGTCCATCGCCGACGCTGGTATACGCCGCGCCCGCCGACCGGCTGGCAGGATCATGACCCCGATCTGCCCGCGCCCGGCGACGCCGAGCTCCAGCTGCTCAGCGTCACGCACCAGGCCGCCGACCGCGGCCCGGAGCCCGCCGATACGACGCCCATATCATCGTGGCCGGCCGACGGTTCCGCCGACGCCGATCACGGGCCGCCAATGGGCGAGACGACTGGCGCAGGAGGGCCGCGGGAACTGGTCGCGGCGTGGCTGCCCGGCGGGGTGCTCGGCTTGGCCGGCCCGGGCCGCTACGACGCAGCCCGGGGGTTGCTGATCGCGTTGCTGGTCCAGCCCTCGGACCTTCGGCCGCGGATCGTGTGCAGCTCCCTGTTCGCTGCGACCGTCCTCGAGACAGGCCAGCAAACGATCGACGTGCCGTCGACCAACGATCCCGACCTGCACGGGGGTTCTGGCACGGTGCTGTTCGCCGTCGGCCCGGAGCTGGCTGACACGGCCGCGCTGACCGCGCCAACCGGCGATGCGGGCAGCGCGGTCGACCTCGATCCGGTGACCGCCGTGCGCGCCGATTCCACGATCCAGGTCACGGCGAGCGGCCACGGCAGCACCTGGCACGTTGACGACGACGGTGCAACGCGCGCCATCACCGGTGCCGCACCGCGCATGCGGCGCCTGCCAGTCCTCGACCAGACCGCGACAACGACCATCCTGACCAGCCTCGGCCTGCTCGCACGCCCGAGTATCGCGGATGGCAGTGGTCCGGCGCGCACTGCCGCTGCCGCCCGCGATCCTGCCGTGGCCGCCGGGGAGCCGGTCGCCTGGCCCGATCAGCCGCCGGGCGGGGCGGGGCAGCCGCGACGGCTGCAGATCCGGGTGCTGGGCGAGCCGCAGGTCCTGTGCCCGCACCCGGACGGCATCGACAGCCCAGTCCAGATTCGGCGCAGCGCCGGCCGGCAGTTGCTGGTGCTGCTCGCGCTGCACCGCGACGGCGTCGCCGCCGACGTGTTGAAGGAGGCGATCTGGCCCGACGTGCCGTCCAGCACCGCGCACCGCCGGTTCCTTACCACGATGTCCGAGCTGGGCCGCGTCCTGCACGACGCGGCCGGCCAACCGGTGCTGCGCCACGACGACCCGGCCGCCAGCCTCGGGCCGGCCCGGTACCGGCTCGACCCGGCCGCCGCTCAGGTTGACATCTGGCAGCTGCAGGACGTGCTCGTCGCCGCGGTGACTTGCGCCGATCCGGCCGCCCGGCAGGGGCTGCTTCGCGAGGCTGCGGCGCTGGACGGGGGTGAGCTCGCCGCCGGATGGGACCACGCCTGGCTGCTGCCCGACCGGGAACGCCTGGCCCGGCGGATGCTCGACGTCTACGCCGACCTCGCCGACGCCGAGCCGGACCACACCGCCGCGCTGCGCCTGCTGCACCGGGCGCTGCTGCTGGCGCCAGGCAACGAGGCCGTCTACCACCGGATTCTGCAGCGGCGGGCGCAGGCCGGCGACCCCGACGGCGTCCGCCGGGCCACCGCGACGCTGACCGAGCACCGCCGCACCGCGGGCCGGCCGCCCGCACCGTCCACCGTCGCCCTCCCCACGTGGCCGCAGCCGTCGAGCCCGCACACCGGCTCAGCCCAGGCCGACCAGCCGGCCGCGACCGAACGGACCAGCCGATGAGCACGCCCACGCCACCCCCTCCCCCGCGGCCGCCCGACACGACCGGGCCAACTGCTGGTCCCGACATCCGAGGGCCCGCGGCGGCGCTCACGGCCGGCCCCGGCACCGGCGGCGCGCCGACCGCCGGCGGGTGGCGGCGCACGGTCCTCGTGCCGTTCTCGGCCGGGCACCAGCCGCCGCTGCCCACCGGCCGCCGCGTCCCCATTCCGCTCGTGCCGGCGCACCTTCGTCCGCCGGCTGCCACGACCGCACCGTCAGGAGCGGACGGGCCGCGCGGGACGCGGCGGCGGGTCGTGCTCAGCGCCACCGTTGCAGCGGTCGCCGTCCTGGCCATCGCCGCGGCCTTCGTCGTGCGCGCATCGTCCGGGCCCGGCCCGGACGACGTGGTGCGGGAGTTCTTCGCGGCGTTGTCCGCGCACGACCCGACCCGGCTCCTGGCCGATCCGTGCCAGCACAACCCGCTGTGTGCGCCGGACGCGCTACGCGCGGGCTACCAGGCACCGCAGGACGTCACCATCGGCACCGACACCGGGACCAGCACCGACCGGAACGTTGCCGTCACCTACACCCTCGGCGGCCGCCGGTTCACCGACCGCGTCGACCTGCGCAGCACCCGGCGCGGCACCTTCGGCGGTCGGGACTGGTTCATGACCAGCTGGCCCGGCGCCACGCTGACACTGCCCGACCAGACACCGGCCCCGATCACCCTCGCCGCCGCGCAGCTGCCGACCAAACAGCCCGGACCGCGCGCCGCCACGCTGTGGGCGCCGCCCGGGCTGTACACGCTGACCCGTCCGGCCACCACGCTCCTCCTCGCGGTGCAGCAGCAGCTCACGGTCACCAGCGGCCCGCCGATCACCATCAACCCTGGCACCACCCTCGCGCCGGGCATCACCGAGACTGTCGAGCGGTTGGTCCGCGACCGCATCGACGCCTGCGCCGCCAAGCACAGCTTCTCCCCCACGTTGGATGCGACCGCCCGCGGGTGGCACAGCTGCCCCATGTCCTACCTCGAGCGGTACGCCATCACCGATGACCCGGCCTGGACGGTGCAGCGCTACCCGACTCTGCACCTGGACCCGGCCGCCGACGGCGCGATCACCGTCACCACCGCCAGCCCCGGCCGGGCCGTCATCGGCTACCGGTGGACCACCAGCGTCGTCGAACCACGCACCTGGACCGACGCCACCGACACCATTGACCTCACCGTCACCGGACAGGTCACCGCGCCGAACGGCACCCCCGAATGGCAGCCGGCCTGAGCTGATAGGCCACGCCCGGCCGCAACCCAAGCCACCCCCGATGGGCCGCGTGACCGCCGCCGTTCGGTGCTGGCGGCATACCGCCATATCGTTGCTGGGCTGCGGTGTTACCTCGTGTGATCCGGTGTGCTGCGCTGTGACGCCACGATCAGGGTCACTGCGACCGATCCGCCTTTACCGTCACCGATGTCGATGACCGGCGAAAGGCTGGTGGTGATCATGCAGGGGGTGTCGGTCGGACGCCGGGCAGCGTCCGACCTGTACAGCAATGGCGGCCTCTGGCGCCGCTACCGCATTGCGAGGGCGCGGGCCGCTGCCCGCGCGGCGGCGGGCACGCTCCTGCTGCTGGCGGCGGTGACCGGGCTGCCGGTCGGATTACTGCTGATCCAGCGGCCGGTCCTGGACGGGTTCGACCTGGCGGCGGTGGTGGCCCAGCCGATGAGTGCCGCATTGCTGGCCGTCCTCGGCGTGGCCGGCGGGTGGCTGCTGTGGCTGTGGCTGGTCACCGCGACCGTGCTCGACATCGCCCGTGCCGTCCGCCGACACGGCGCACCCAGGCTGCTGCCCGCCCCGCTGCACGCGGCAGTGGCGTCGATGGCCGGCATCCTCATCACCGCAACCGGACCTGGCACAGCACACGCGGCGGCACCGGCCGCCGCCGTCCACGCCCCCGCCGCAGCCGCCGGCGCCACGACCGCAGCGCCGCCGGCGGCCGCCGGTCCCGACCCCACCACCTGGAGCCATCCGACCACGACCGATGCCGCCGACGCCGGGCACGCGGCCGCGCCGACGCTCAGCAACCCGCAGGCCTCCTACCTGGTGCACCGTGGTGACTGGCTGGGCGCGATCAGCGACCGGTACCTCGGCGCCTTCGACCGCTACCCGGAGCTGCAACGCCTCAACCCAGGCCTCATCCCCGACCGCGCAGGCCGGCACGGCCCGGACCACATCGAAGCTGGCTGGCGGCTCGTCCTGCCCGCCGACGCCCACGACCGTGGGCCGCGCCGGCACGCCACCGGCACCACCACATCGACCGACACGGACGCCGCCGCCCTAACCGGCTCCACAACTGCGGCGCCCACCACGAGTCCGCCAGGCGCCGCAGCTACCCCAACGCCGCCGGCCGGGAGCCATGCCGCCGCGGCCGGGGCCAGCGCCTCCCCCACACCCAGCAGCGACCCGCCCGGACCCGCCGACCATCGCCACGGCGACGGCGTCACGGTACCCGGCGGTTGGATCACGCTGCCCCTCGCCGCGGCATTGGCCGGTACCGCCGCCACGGTATGGCTGCGCCGCCGCCACCACTACGGCACCACACCCCGCACCACCACAACCAGCGACCACCCCGACGACCCGCACCTGCGCTCCTTGCCGCCAATCATGAACCGCATCCACCGCACAGTCCGCCAGCAGCGCCCCGAACTACTCAACCCGCCGGCCCCACCGCAGCCGACCGTCGCCGAATACACCGCTGCCAGCGCCGACCAACGCCCACCACTGCCACCCGTCGGACCCAGCGGCCCGCACCTGGCCGGTGTCGGCGACCGGATACCCGCAGGCGGGCTGGGCCTGGTCGGAGCCGGCGCCGAACCGGCCGTCCGCGCCCTCCTCGTGGCCGCCCTGGCCTCCGGCACACCAGCCGACCCGGACGCCAAAGGCCAGATCATCACACCCGCCGACACACTGACCACCCTGCTGGGCGCCGACACCATCCACGCCCGGGAGATCCCACGGCTGCACATCACCACAAACCTGTCCGAAGCACTGAACCGCGCCGACGAGCTGCTGCTCGAGCGGCGGCGGCTCCTGGAGGAGTACGACGCCGCCGACCTGACCGAACTACGCGCCGCCGACCCCTACCACCCACCCATGCCACCGGTCCTGCTGCTCGCCGAAACCCCGCCCACCCAGCTGCAGGCCCGGCTGAGCACCACCCTGCACCTCGGCGCCCCGCTACGGATCAGCGCGGTCCTACTCGGCGCATGGCCCCCCGGGGACACCCTCACCGTCGACACCAACGGGCACACCAGCGGCAACGATGACGACCGGCTCGCCGTGCTCGACATCCCCACCACCCGGCAACTCCTCGACGTCCTCCGCGAGGCGCACACCGGCCAACCCAGCCCCGCACCACCACCAGCACCCACGGCCAGCGGCATCGACCTGACCACACCCGCGCCTGCCACCACAGACCCGGACAACCCGGACAGCCCGCCGCAGGCCGCGCCCAGCGCGGCGACGACGGCACCCGCCCCTCCCGAACCCCGCCCCCACAGTGCATCGCCCGACGTGCCCGCCACGGCCCAGCACGGCGCCGACACCCGCCCAACCCCCAACCGCGCACCGATCCCTGCCCCCGCGGCACCCACCACCGGCACCACCCCAGCCGCCCCCAAGCCGCGGCGTGCGGTTCGCATCCGGCTGCTCGGCGAGCCGACCATCCTCGACCGCGACGGCCGCCCGGTATCCGGACTGCGCCACCACGCCCGGGAGCTGCTCGTCTACCTGGCCGTACACCGCAGCGGCGCCGACCTCTCCGACATCATGGAAGCGTTCTGGCCCACCGCCACCGTCCGCCGCGCCGGCGAACGACTCTCCACCGAAGTCGGCGACCTACGCCGCCGGATCCGCCACGCCGCCGCCGACACCACCATCCAACCCGTCATCAACACCGGCGGCCGCTACCACCTCGACCCCAACCACCTCGACCTCGACGTATGGCAGCTCATCGACGCACTACGCCAGGCCAGCACCACCACCGAACCTGGTACCCGAGCCACCCTGCTGCGCCAGGCCATCGACGCGCACACCGGTCCACTCGCCCAAGGCCACGACTACGACTGGATCGAACCACCCCGCGAGCAACTCCGCCGGCACGGCATCCGCGCCCGACTCAACCTCGCCGAACTCATCACCGCCGACGACCCCCGCGGCGCCGCCGACCTCATCCACGCCGCAGCAGCCCTGGACCCGATCAACGAGGACCTGGCCCGGCACGCCATGCGCGCCATCGCCCGCCTCGGCGACGCCGAAGCCGTACGCGACGTGCTGCAACACCTCCGTGCCGCACTCGACGACATCGACGAGCAACCCTCCCCCGACACCATCGCCCTCGCCACCCAGCTGCAACGCGACGTCGCCACCACCAGCAACGGTCCCGACAACGAAGCCAACACCAAGGCCCCAACCCATGAACCACGGTGACCACCAGGTCGTCGTCACCTGCGGTGCCTGGCATGCCTGCGGCAGCCTGAGGCGCAACCTGTCGGCCGATGCGGGTCCCCCGCTCAGGCTCGCCCTGCTCGCCGACAGCCTGCACCCGCCCCGCCGACCACTTTGCGGCGGTCATCGCCACGCTGCGCCGCACACCCGAGCCGAAGGTGCCGGCCGGCGCCGCGCCATCCGGAGGATGCCATGACGAGCGCACCAGCAGACGAACTGGCCTATCCGCGTGCCCGTCGTACCAACACCATCGTCGACCTCGATGCCGACCTGCAACGCACGGTCAGGCACACCGCCTACATGCGCCAGCTCTTCTACATCGTCGTGCTGCTCGTCGCCCTCGCCGGGCAGGTATCCGGCGCGGTCGAGGCACTCGGCATCCCGCTCATCTGGGCCATCCCCGCAGTCGGCGCGCTGGAGCTGGGCGGCATCGTCGTGCTGGCCAACGCCGACGTGCGCCGACGCCTCGGCGAACGGGCGACCGCCTCGCGGGTGCTGTCCGCGGTCATCGCCGCGTCCGCCGTCGCGTTCAACTGGACGGCCCACACCAACACGCTACTCGCCGGCTTCTTCGCCGGCATGTCCGCGCTGGGCTATCTCGTCTGGCTGATGCACACCGAGAACCAACGCCGCGACCGGCTACGCGCCACAGGCAACCTGCCGCCGACCACCCCCGCCTACGAAGTAGTCGGGCACTGGATGCGCCACCCCTGGCTGACGGTGCGGGCGAAGAACCTCGCCAAGGCAGACCCGCGGCTCGGGCTCTACACCTCGCTCGCCGCGGCCAGGGCTGAGCAGCGCAGGGAGCTGCGCACCAGCGCGATCGCCAAGGTGCTGCGCCGCAAGATCCGGGCCGCGGTCGACCCGACCGCGGCCGAGATCGCGATCAACGTCTACGACCTCGACGAGATCGCGCTGCGCCTCGCCGACAGCGCCGACTACGACGGGCTCACCGCGCTCATCGCCGCGGATCTGGCGCCCGTCCGGCTGACCAACGACATGAGCACGCAGGTCGACCATCCAGCCATCGCCGCGGCCAGCACGGCCAGCGGCGGTCTCCCAGATCCGGACGGGTCACTGACTGACGACGCCCCCAGCGTCGCGGCCGCGGCCGCCCCTGGGCTCTCGGCCACAACCCTGCCTGCCACGCCAGTTCCCGCCCTTGAGCCGCCATCGCCGGCCAGCGTGCCGCCGCCCGCTGATCCGCGGCCGTACGAGCCGATCGGCCACGAGGACGCGGCCATGTACCAGGCGTGGCGGCGCGGCGTCGCCACCGGCCAGGAACCTACCGGCGCCGACCTGGCCCGAGCCGCGGGCCGCGTCAACGACACCACCGGTTTCGGCCGTCGCGCCGCACGCCGATACCGCAATGCCCACACCAACCACCGCCACACCGGGAGCAGTCACCCGTGATCGCCAGTTCGATGGGGGTGTTGAACCTGCTGGAGGCGACGGGCATCCGGCCGACACCGTGCGCGTCGGCCTGTGCCCGGGCGCGCTCGGCGGCGGCGAGCGCCAGGACCACATCCTTGCGCTTGCCAAGGCGCGATCGGCGCGCGGCGGGCGGATCTCCACACTGCACCCGCTGCCCCGCCTCGATGAAATCGTCGTCGACGTCGACGACACCACACACGCCCGGTAGTTCCAGCAGTCGGCCAACGGCGTACCGGTGGGCATGGCACTGCTGACCGCCGTGCTCGGGTCCGAGAACTTCACCGCGCCCGAGCGGATCCGCGAAGAACGCCGTTGACCCAGGCCGGCCGTTTGCCCTCGCGGGTCTCTATTCGGCTGGTCCGTGTCCGTTCGGCTGGCGGCGCGGCGCGCCGCGCCGCGTCAGTGACGCTTGAACAGCTGACCGCGAACGCCGCCGCCGGGGAACTGCGCGCTGTGCAGGTTGGCGTAGAACTGCGCCGGCTTGGCCGATCTCCTTCATCAACGCGGTGTCGACGTGGTCGACGGTGCCGGCCACCGCCACGACCGTGGCCGGAACCGCGGTGGTCAATAGCGGCACGACGACCGCGCCGTTGGTGCCGGGCTTGCCGCGGTGGATCTGGCCGAGCGTCGGCTGCATACCGATCCACGCGAACGCGAAGTCGACGTGTCACCTCCATGGCCCGGCCGCGCCCCAGCAGCCGTCCGAGGTGTTGCACTGCACCCGCGCCCGGAGGCGCACCGAAACCGACCTCGGACTGCCCCAGCACAGCATTCTCCCGCGCGAACCGCATGTGGCACGCCAGCGCCAGTTCGCTGCCCGCACCGCGGGCCCGACCGCGGAGTTTCGCAAGCGTAACGACCGGCAACTCACCGAGCTTGCGCCACAACATGCCCAACGACGCGTCATCCGGGCCGCCCGCCTTGGCCGCCTCGGCCGTGTACTCCGCGACCTTGATGAGATCGACGTGCGGCACGAAGTACTCCGGGTCGGCGCTCTCCAGCACCACGACCCGGATATCTTCGTCGGACTCCAGCCTGCCGAGCAGCACCACCAGGTCGCGCACCAGCTCCGGTCCGATCAGGTTCATCGGCGGCGCGTCGATCACGACACTCAGCACACCCTTGTCGCTCCGGCCGACGCGCAGCGTGCGGTACGCCTGGGTCATCACCGAGTCCTCCACTCCCATCCCTGTGACCTCTACGGTCGTGCAGCTCGCGCCGGCAGGTCGGTCGAAGAACTCAGGCCGCCGGGAACTGCAAGGCGATCCGGACGTCGGTCGAACCCCGGATGTCCGAGGTGATGGCCGTGGTGGCGCCGTGTGCCCGCAGGATCTCGGCGACCGCGTGCGGCACCGGTTCGTCCGATGTCCGCGTGCCGCTCAGGTCGGCGCACCACATCGGCGGGCCCGACCCGGCGGGCTGGCGGAGCTCGATCGTCGGCGACGGTGAGGTCACCACACGCACCGCGACGCGCCCGCCCGCCGGGGTGGCCTTGAGCGCGGTGAAGCTGACGTAGTCGTGCGGCGTCTGTGCCTGACCGACCTGGCCCGCATGGGTTGGGAGCTGCGCCCGATCGTGACGTTTGCTGGGCATCGCAGTACCGACTCGACGATGCGCTATATCCATCTGTCCGGCAGGGAGCTGTCGGGGAGAACGCTAGCGGGAGCAAGCGGCAGCACAGTCACCACACCGAGCGAACCACACCGACCTCGCGGCCGCCGCCGAAAACCGTAACCTCTACCCGGCCCGGCAGCGCCACGCCGAGCCGGGCGAGCGCGGCGCCGAGCACGGGCAGCCGAGCCCGCATCCCGCCGTCGTCGATCTTCAGCGCCACCGCGCCCACGCCCGGCAGCGCCGCCGCGGCGACCCCCTCGGCGCCGCTCTTGAGCAGCAGACCCGGGACCGCGCGCATGAGCCGGGTGTCGTCCTCGGCTTCGTCGTCGCCGGAGACCAGCACCGGGTGCGCCCGCATCGCGTCGGCCACGGCCCGCTCCTGGCTGCCGGCCGGTGCGCCGACCAGCCGCAGGAACGCGCCGGCCAGGCCGCGCAGGGACAAGGCGAGCAGCGGCGCGCCGCAGCCGTCGACCCCGGTCGCGCCGGCCGGCTCGCCGGCCAGCTCCTCGACCGTGGCGGTCAGGCGCCGCTGCAGCGGGTGGTCCGGGTCGAGGTACGTCGCCAGCGGCCAGCCGTTGGCCTTCGCGGTGCGCAGCATGCCGGCGTGCTTGCCCGAGCAGTTCATGAACAGCGGCTCCCGGCCGTGCCCGGCGCGCACCACCGCGTCGCGGGCGTCCTCGGACAGCGGGTAGTCCGGTGGGCAGCCCAGCGCCTCGACGCCGATGCCGGACTCCTCGAGCATCCGCCGTACCGCCGCCAGGTGGACCGCCTGGCCGCGGTGGCTGGCCGCGACGAGCGCCAGCTCGGCCTCGGTGGCGACGAGCCCGGCGCGCAGCAGGCCGACCGCCTGCAGCGGCTTGGCCGACGAGCGCGGGAAGACCGCACCGAGCACGTCGCCGGCCCACGCCGCGACCTCGCCCTGCGCGTCGAGCACGACCACGGACCCGAGGTGGCGGCTCTCGACCACCCCGTTGCGCACGACCTCGGTGAGCATCTCTCCACCGGAGTACAGATCAGACATCGCGCACCCCCAGCAGCGCCCGGGCGTCGGCGGCGCTCATCGGCGGGCGCTGGGCGAGCCGGGCGAACCCGCTGGCCCGCGCCACGAGCTGGGCGTTGCTGTGCACCGGCTGACCCTTGGCGTACGTGACGGTGTCCTCGATGCCGACCCGCAGGTGCCCGCCGGCGGCGAGGGAGGCCAGCAGGACCGGCAGCGAGGCGCGCCCGATCCCGGTCGCGGAGGAGGTGGTGTCCTCGGGCAGGTCGCGCAGCGCGGCCTCGCAGGCGGCGAGCGCCCCGACGGTGCCCGGCAGGCCGCCCGGCACGCCTATGACGAGGTCGACGTGGACGTGCCTGTCGGCTGGGCCGGACATGGCGTCCTGCACCATGGGTGCGGTCGACTTCGGCGACGACGTGTTCCTCAACCGCTGGGGCTTCATCGTCGAGCTGCGCACCCGCATGCAGGAGCGCGGCATCGTCCCCGAGTTCGAGATCTTCGACCTCGGGCAGCTCGCCACCCTGCGCCGTCTGCTGGACCGGCACGGGCTGCCGGCCTCCAGCACGTGCAGCCGGTCCGCCTCGGGATCGGCGACCGTGCCCCCGCTGGACAGCTGCACGATCAGCCCGGTGGCGGCGCGCAGCGCGGCGACCGCCTCCGTGAGCCGGCCCAGGTCGAGCGTGGGCTCCGCGGCGTCGTCGCGGAGGTGGACGTGGATCACACTCGCACCGACCGCCTCGCAGTCCCGCGCGGTGCTCACCAACTCCTCGAGCGTCACGGGCAGCGCGGGCACGTCCGATTTGCGCGATTCCGCGCCGGCCGGGGCCACCGTGATCAACGTTGTTGTCATCACCCCGCCGATCCTGCCATGCCGCAGCCGGACCGGCCGCGGCCTACGGCGTGGGGTCGATCGCCGCCGTCGGGGGGCCTACGCGCAGTACCGTATCCGGGGTAGGTTCTGCTTCACGACCGCCAGCGCGATCATCCCCAGCTCGTAGTGGCGCACCGCGGTCCCCACGAAGTCGACGGGCCGTTCGCCGCCGTCGAGCAGGACCGGGTGTGCGGGAAATCAACAGGATCGAAGCTGAGATCTGTGACTGGCTGAGCAGCTGGTGCCAGCACTGATCGCCCTGCCCGGCTGCGGCGCGCTGACCGCAGCGGAGATCCTCGGCGAGACCGCTGGCGTCACACGATTCCGCTCCGCGGCCGCCTACGCCCGGCACAACGGCACCGCACCACTGCCCGTATGGTCATCCAACCGGGCCCGCCACCGACTCAGCCGCACCGGCAACCGCCAACTCAACGCCGCGCTGCACCGCATCGCCATGACCCAGGCCCGCTGGCACCCGCCAGCCAAGGAACTCATTGCCCGCCGCAAGGCCGGCGGCGACGGCGGCCTCGAAGCCGTCCGCGTGCTGAAACGACGCCTCTCTGACGTTGTCTACCAAGCCCTGCGGATGGACTGCGCCCTCACCGGTTGACAGAGGAGCTATGTACAGTCCCGCTGCGTGCCGCCGGCGTTGCCGTCACCACCAGGCCCGGCACCCGGACGGCCACCCTGACCGCTCAGGAAAGGCAGATCGCCGAACTGGCCGCCACCGGCCTGACCAACAAACAGATGGCGAACAGCTGATCCTGTCTCACCGCACCGTCGGCGCCCACCTGCACCGGCTGTACTCCAAGCTCGGCAGCACCTCACGCGCGGCCCTACGCGACGCCCCAGAGACGTTCACCCCGACGAGAACACCCAGGTCCCGCGGCCAGCGTTGCCCATCGAGGGATGGCATGCTCAACGGTAAACGGAACGCCCAACAAAGCACGAACGCCCCAGCCCATGATCGGCGGGCTCGTCCTGCACCCCGCCCGGCGGCTCCTGCTGCAGGTGACCGTCTCGGCGGGCACCCGCCGCATGGTGGTGAGCCCGACTGACCGTGGAGTCGACACTCACCGTCCAATCGATCTTCCCGACCGCATCGGCGGTGGCCTGCAGCGCCGCCAGGACCTGCGCGCAGGTCCCATCACGCTGCCAGCGCCGGAACCAGCGGTACAACGTCTGCCACGGCGCATACGCAGCCGGCACATCCCGCCACGGCACCCCAGCCCGGACCCGCCACCGGATCCCGTCCACGATGTCTCTGCTGGCCCATCTCCGCGGACGCCCACGACCCGTTTCCGCTGGCAGCAACGGCTCCAGCACCGCCCACTGCGCGTCGGTCAGGTCATGACGCCTCGCTGCCGCTACACTCGGCACGAGGTCTCCGGTCTGGTATTCGGTTTTGCTTGGTCGCTAAACCACCTACCGGAGACCTCTTCAGTTATCGAACACCGCCACGCCGCAACCGGCCGCCCTTACGAAACACTGCCTAGCCGCGTTGGCGACTCGACGTCCTATGGGCGCTGCTGCGCGAGAACCGAACCTGGACCGCGACACCACCCGCGACAACTCAGGCCGCTTGACAAAAACATTGAGATTCCCAATGCCCAACCTGCCGTCGGGTTTCGACACCGGCCGGGCGTTGCCGGATCGACCTCATGTTGATGGACTGCTTCAGCGCGCCCTCAAGAGACCGGCCCCGGCCCGCGGCGATGCCAGTAGGTTCGGCTGGTGCGCAGATTTGCCGGGCCCGGCGGAGAGGACGAGGCCGCGGTGGACCGCCTCGTAGAGGATCTCGGCACAGACATGCCTCAACCCGACAACCTCGGCGAGTCCGCAACGCCCGTCGGTGCGTCAGTCGGTCTTCGTCAGCAGGTATGCCCGGCCGGGATCAATGGAGATGCTGACGTTCGTCCCTTCGCTGAGCACCTTGCGGGGATCGGGGCCAAGCTGCGTGACGCTCAACGTTCCGGTATTCGTTTCGACCTCGTAGTCGACAGTGTGCCCATGGAACGTGGAACGCAGGACGGTGCCCGCTCCTCCGGCCTCGGCCGGAGCCAGCTCGACCGTCTCTGGCCGCACCATCATGTATGCCGACCTGCCGGGCAGCACCTTCGCGTCACACGCGACGGTGAGCCGTCGGCCCAGCGCCATGACCGCCGCAGTGTTGTCTTCAACATGCTCCGGGATCACCTCGATGAAATTGGCACGGCCGATGAAGTCGGCGACAAAGACGCTCGCCGGACGAAAGTAGATCTCGGCCGGTGGAGCGGCTTGTTCAATGCGGCCTTTGTGCATCACTACCACCCGGTCGGACATGCTCATCGCCTCATCCTGGTCGTGGGTCACGTAGAGGCTGGTGATCCCCATCATCCGTTGGATGCGTCGAATCTCGGCCCGCATCGCGCCACGCAGCTTTGCGTCCAAATTGGACAGAGGCTCGTCGAACAACAGCACTTTCGGCTGGACGACCAGCGCCCTGGCGAGCGCGACTCGCTGCTGCTGGCCGCCGGACAGCTCGTGTGGGCTGCGGTCTTCCAAACCAACCAGATTCATGCTTGTCAGCGCTAGGTGCATCGCGCTGGCGACTTCCGCTCGGCTGCGCCGCTGTAGTTTGAGGCCGTAGGCGATATTGTCGGCGACCGTCAGATGCGGGAACAGCGCATAGCTCTGGAACACCATGGCCATCTCGCGTCGCTGCGGTGGCATCGCATCGATCGGGCGGCCGTCCAGCCGCACCTGGCCCCTGGTGGCGGTCTCGAAGCCGGCCACGATCCGCAGCGTGGTGGTCTTGCCGCACCCGGACGGGCCGAGCAGGGTGATGAACTCCCCCGGTTTGATGTCAAGGTTGACCGAGTCGACCGCGGTGACAGTCGAATCTCCTGAGGGGAAGGTCTTGGTGAGCTGATCGAGGTGCAGTTGGCCGGTACGGTCGACCTTGCCGTCCGCTGGATCCCCCGCGACGTGCAGCGCGGCGTTCGATCTGGTCATCGTGGTTTCCTTCCAGCAGGAATGGCATTGCGCTGCAGATTGGCGGCTCCACCGACCAGTAGCCGGATGAGCCCGAAACAGGCCAGGACGATGACGGTCAGCACCGTGCAGTAGGCGAAGGCGACGCCGTACCGACCGGTGTTCGCGGCGCTGAGGATCTGCGAGGTTATGATCTTGGTATTCGGCGTGACCAGGAAGATGATGGCCGACAGGGACGTCATGCTATGCGCGAAGCTGTAGCTGAGCCCGGTGAGCAGCGCAGGCCGGATCAGCGGCAGGGTTACCGAGCGGAAGGTCCGTAGCGGTCCGCCGCCCAGATTGGCGGAGGCTTCCTCCAGGCTTGGATGCAGCTGAGTGATCGCGGCGCTGCCGGTGCGTAGGGCTGCGGGCACGCTGCGAATGACGAACACGAGCACGATGGCGAGGGCACCGCCGGCGACCGCCGTTCCGCCGACCAGACTCGGCAGCACCGGGACGTTTCCGATGTACCGGTCCGGCCGGAACGCCAGGATGTAGCCAATACCCAGCACCGTACCTGGCACGGCGATACCCAACGTCCCCGCGAAATCCAACCAGGCGCCGGCGCGGCGTAGCTGCCGCACGACGAGCCACGCCATGACCAGGCCAACCAGGCCGGCGATCGGGGTGGCGATCGCGGCCAGCATTGTTGTGTCCTGCACCGCCTCCTGGCCGGCACCGAACAGGACTTCGCGGAAATGGTCGAACGTCAATGCATTGTCAACCCCGAACACCTTGGTGGCCGAGCCGAGGATCACGGTGCCGTACAGACTAACGACGACTAGGGAAATCAAGACTGCCAGGCCGAAGATCGGCCAGCGGGCCCAGCCGGTGATGAGGTGCACGCTGCCCGAGGGTTTGCCGGAGACCGTAGTGCGCGCCTTGCCGCCCAGCCAGTAGCGCTGCGCAAAGTAGAGCCCGACCGCCAACAGGAGGAGAATCACGCTGTACACGGCCGCGCCCGTCGTGTCGTAGTCGCCGGTGACCGCCAGATACGCCCGACTGGCCAATACGGTGTAGTCGCCACCGAGTGCGAGCGGATTGGCCAGGTCGGCGATAGCCTCCACGAACAGCAGCAGAAACGGCGCGGCCAGGCCGGGGGCCAGCAGTGGCAGCATCACAGTACGGAAGATCTGCCAACGCGAGGCGCCCAGGTTCATCGCCGCCTCCTCCATGGCCGGGTCGAGGGCGCGCATCATGCCGAGCAAGCCCAGGTAGGCGACCGGAAACAGCGACAGGGACTGCACCAGCACTAGGCCGTCCAACCCGTAGATGTCGTACTGCTGGCCGAAGAGCCCATAGGTGATCGCGCCCCGCCTGCCATAGAGGACGATCGCCGCGGTGGCGACCGCGAACGGGGGGCTGACCATAGGGACCAGCGCCAGGATGTGCAGCAACCATTTGCCGGGCACGGCCAGGCGGGCCTGGACGAAGGCGAACAGGAAGCCCAACGCGGTGCCGACCGTACCGACAAGGATGCCGAGGATGACGGTGTTCTGCAGAATCTTCAGGTCGACCATGGACGTGAAGAACTCAGCGTATCGAGGAAGTGCGTTCGGGGTCAGGGCTTCGGAAAGAACCGCGACGACAGGGTAAACAGCGCCGAGAGTGACGATTACCACACAGATCGCGGTCGCCGCTCGGACGGTGATGGTCTTGCGTCGGCGGCGTGGTTTTTCGGACGCGGGCGGCGGCTCGGCCAGCGGTCGAGCAGGTGACTGCAACAGGGCGGCCATGTTGGTGCTCCAAGAGGACGAGCGGGTGGCCGGCCGTGCCGGCCACCCGCCGTTGGTCAGGACTTGGGCGCCTGCGCGACTTCCGCGTCGAAGCGCTTGGTGAGATCCGGCTTGGCTTTTCCAGACGCGACCACGTCGTACGTCACGAGCGTCAGTTGCTTGAAGTCGACAGTCTTGTCAGACACCTTCGCATTCGGGTTGGTCGGTGCCTGGTACGCCTTGACCGTGGGCCCGATCTCCTGCGCTGGCGCGGTCAGGGTCCAGTCGATGAACTTCTTCGCGCTGACCGGGTTGTGCGCACCCTTGACCAGCCCGACGCCACCGGTCTCGTAGCCGGTCCCCTCGGACGGGAACGAGATCGTCAAGTCCTTGAACCCCTGTTCCTGCAGCGCCTTGCAGTCGTGCGAGAAAATCACGCCGACGGCGATCTCGCCGCGCGCTGCCTGCTGTCCGGGCGCCGCTCCGGACTTGCTGTACTGCAGGACGTTGGGGTGCAACTGCCGCATGAAGTCCAGTGCGGCACTCTGGTCGCCGTTATGCAGGGTCACCTGGGTCCACAATGCGGTGTACGCCGTCCCCGACGTCGACGGGTGTGCGATGCCGATCTGCTTTTTCAGTGCCGGGTTCAACAAGTCCTGCCAGGATTTCGGCACAGCAACGTTCTTCTCCGCGAGAATTTTCGTGTTGCTGCAGAAGCCCAGCGCACCGACGTAGATTCCGGTCCAGGCGCCGTTCGGGTCCTTGTAGCGATCTGGGATCGCAGCAGCGTTGGGGGAAATGTAGTTCTCCAGCAAGTTCTGGTCTGCGGCAGCCTGGAAGCCATCGGCCGGCCCGGCAACCATCACATCGAACTCCGGGTTGGCCCGGCCAGCCTGCAGCCGAGACACCAACTCGCCACTGGACAGCCGGACGAACCCGGCCTTGATGCCAGTCGCCTTGGTGAACTCGGTGGTCATTTTCGCGCACCAATCCTCGGTGGCGCCGCAGGCTACGGTTACTGAGCCGGAGTCTGTGGCCGCAGAGGCGGGACTGGTGCGGGCGCATCCAGCGGCGGCCAGAAGCACTGCGGTCAGCACTGTGACCGTCGGGATCAGGCGGTACCTGGCGCGCCAGGGGACACCCCGCACGTCGAGATCTCCATCGCTGAGGTTGTGCAGCGGTCGCATGAACAGGACCTCCTTGGGGTGTGCCGGCACCGGGCCGGCCACAGGTGCCGGTGAAGCCGTCGGCGAAAATCTATGCACCGCCGCACCCGCCGGGAGTAACAGCCACGTGAGTGTTGGTGACAGTGGCGTTACCTGGGAAGTCCACGTGGCGCGTCCTGGTCATCGCCGTCGGCCGGCGGAAGGTCGGGCATGAGATACCCGACGCCACGAATTGTTCGCACGTAACTGGTGCCCTCACCGGCCGCGGCCAACCGAGACCGCAAACGGTACACAGTTGATTTCACGACGTCACGCCCGCCGATGATCTCGTCGCTTCCCCAGACCCCGCGCAGCAGGGCCTGCCACGACTGAGGTTTACCCGCCCGCTCGGCCAGGTGAGCCAACAACTTGAACTCGGTGTATGGAAGCTGGACGGGGCGGCCGCCCAATAGCGCAGTCTGGGTCTTCGGGTCGATGATCAGCTTCCCCACTCGCAATACGGCGCTTCGATCGGTCCGACGGCGCACGAGTGCCATGGCGCGCAGCGCCACCTCGCGTGGATGGAACGGCTTGGTGACGTAGTCGTCGGCGCCCCTCTCGAGGCCCGCGATGACCTCGTCCTGCTGGGCAAGCGCGGTAAGCAACATGATCGGCACATCAGACCGGGCACGTATCCGCTCGCACAATGTCAACCCGTCAAGGGTCGGCATGAGCACGTCCAGCACGACCAGGTCTACCTTGTGCGAACGCAGCAGATGCAGCGCAGTGGCGCCATCGTGGGCGACGAGCACCGAAAAGCCCTGCGTATCCAAGGCGTATCCGACGATCATGGTCATCTGTGGCTCGTCGTCGACGACCAACGCGACGTTCACGCCGGACCCGCCCAAGGCAGAGTGAACACGAACGTGGTGCCTCGCCTCGACGCCGTATCCACGAAAATCGACCCACCGTGCAGCTCGACGATGGTCTTGGTGATAACCAGCCCCAGCCCGGTACCGTCGGCCAGCGGGCGATCCGTGGCGAACCGTTGAAACAGTCGCCGGCGCTGATCACGGGTCATCCCGGCGCCATCATCGCTGATATAGACGGCAATGCCGGTATCGATCATCATGACTCGCACGTCGATCCGGCCGCCTACCGTTGTATAGCGACTTGCGTTCGTGACCAGGTTCGAAACCGCCTGGGCGACTAGCAACGGATCGGCCCGAATCCGTCTGGTTACCTGTGGCGTATCGAGGGTGACCCACTGTTCTTTCTTGGCGCACACCGGCCGCATCGCGGTCACCACATCACGTGTCACTGTCGACACATCCACCCGCTCCGGTCGCGGTGTGAACAAGCCGGCCTCGATCTTCGCCTGCAGTAGGAGGCTTTCGCACAACCCGTTCAGGGTCGCGCACTGATCGTTGATGATCTGTAGGAAGCGCTCTTGAGCGACGGTCAGGTCGCCTGGTGTCCGCTCGAGCAGCAGCTCCGCCGCCCCATTGATCATGCTCAGCGGGGTTCGCAACTCGTGACTTAGCGCAGCGACCTGATCCGCCCGCCGGTCCGCCAGCCGCGTCAGGCGAGCCACCTCCGCAGCCTGCATGGCCGCCACCCGGCGGACGCCGGCCAGCGCGGCCAGCGCTCCGATGGCCAACCCGGCCACACACAGCGCGGCCGGCCCCCACCCAACGAGGACGAACAGAACGACACACACTGCTGTAGCGAGAGTGAACCGCACGACCAGATACGGCAGCCGAAATCACCTCACTGACGGATTGGGCGCCACCGCTCGAGGCCGCTACCACGAGCGCAAATGCAGCGCAGAGTCACAGACGTTGAATGGTCAAGGTTACGGCGGTTCGGGGCCCATCTGATGGATCATGATCTTGCCCGATTGCGTTGGGCGGGGAGCCAGATCACGATCGACGCGACGTTGACCGTTGCCTCGTAACGGGATTTGAGTCGTACCGCGTCGCGACAGCCCGGAACTGCTTGAGCCGGTTGGAGGCGCGCTCGACCTGATTCGGTCCTTGTACCTCGCGTTGTGGAATTTCGGGGGCTGGCCGCCCCGCATCCCTCGCAGTCGCGGCTGGCCCGCACATCAGCGCCGGCAAGCTGCCCGAGTGCCCGAATCCGCTGGCGGTGCGATGTCGGTCATCGCCGACGAGCCCCGATGACCGACACCTCAACGAGCCAACGCTACTGCGTACGCGTCCAGTACGGTGCGGTTGTGGTGCCCTTGGTCTGGACCTTGATCCCCTCACCGTGCGGCTGGACAGACCCGGGGTAGAACCAGTTGTCGTTGGTGTGGTACTTGCCGCCGATCTCGATGTTGAAGACCGTGGGGAACTAGTCAAACGTCATGCACTGACCCTCCGGCACGGATATCGGCTGGGAGATTACGCCCCCGCCGGACGGCGGGGGCGTGCCGTCGTACCACAGCTTTGACCTGTAGTTGCCCTGCGAACAAAGCTGGATGCGCCACGGCGCGATCGCCGCGCTCGCCGCACCGGCCGTGACGCCCACGACGCCGGCACTGGCGACGACGCTGACGGCGACTGCCATGGCAGCACGCCTCACAATGGTCCTCATGTCCCTCCTCGAATCGAAGCGAGGTACGGGTGCGGGACCGGCCCCGCGTGGACATACAACGGCCAAGATTCGGGTCGGTTCAATCGATGAACAAGCTGGCGTCCGGCAACGTTCCGAGGTCGAGCACTCGCTGAACGTAGGCTCCTACGTGGATCCGGTCGCGGGCAACGTGACGTTCCAGCAGTACCGTACGCCAACCACCGTCCACGATGGACATCTGAACGTCCATCCGCGCAAGACTGCCCCAGCGGCCATTCCACCTGCACTCGACCAGGTCCACCGCCACATTCGATCGTGAAGCCCTCCGGGTTTCAGAATGATCATTTTTGAGGCGCTTCTGACGCTTCCGTGGGCGGTTCGGTGCAGAAGCTGGCAGCCGCGCTCGGCCGCCTTGTCAACCGTCGAAACTGGACGGGTTCAAGCCGGGCATCGACGGCATCCGCGTGCGGACCCGCACGCGCCCCGCAAGCAGCGGCACACCGTGAAACGGATCTACGACCGGCTCATCGCCGAGCACGACATGCTCGCCGTGTCCTACGCGGTGGTCCGCGCCTACGTCGCGGACCGCAAGCCGAAGATCACCCACCTACTCCCTAGAGCCCGGCCCATCGAAGCTCAGACGATGCGGCGAATGATCGAGATCCGGCTGGTCCAGGCGGAAGATCTGGAGATCTTGACAACGTCTCCGGTGTGTGGTGCCTGCACCAGCAAGCCATCGCCGAGGTACAGCCCGACGTGGCCGGGACGGTCCGGGGTGCCGTTGCTGCCAGGGATGAACAGCAGATCCCCGGGCTGGATCTGGCTGACGTCCGGGACCGCGATGCCGGCCGAGATCTGTTCGGAGGTGCTGCGGGCAATGCTGATGCCCGCTGCCCGGTACGCCTGCTGCACCAGGGACGAGCAGTCGCATTGCTGTGCCGGGTTTCCGGAGTGCGCGGCGGTGCAGTCGCCGCCGAAGTGGTATGGGGTTCCCAGCTGACCGAGGGCCCAGAAGATCGCCGTGACCACGGTGGCGGGGGTCGTGGGCGGTAGGGCGTAGGCGGCCGGCAGCGACGTCGCGTCGCCGTTGGGCTGGCCGTCGCCGCCGTCTGCGTCGCAGGCGAACCCGGCGGTGTCGACCGGGCCGGCGCCGCTGTCCCAGAACGCGCTGGCGCCGATCGTGTTGACCAGCATGCTCGCGTCTGGCTCCCATGTGGCGTATGCGTCTGGCGTCGCGCTGTGCTGGACTGCCTGCGCCGCGTCGGTCAGCGCCATGCTCTGCCAGTTCGGGATGGTCAGCAGCTTGGAGAAGAACTGCTGGCTGGCGTACACCGGGTCGTGGAGTTGTGCGGGTGTGCCCCAGCCTTGGCTGGGCCGCTGCTGGAACAGTCCGATCGAGTCCTGGTCGCCGCCGGCGGGGTTGCTGAGGCTGGACTCCTGGATCGCGGTGGCCACGGCGATGACCGAGCCGCGGACCGGGACGCCCATCTGGGCGCCGACCGACACGATGGTGGCGGCCATGGCTACCTGATCGGGGCGGTACGTGCCCGTCTGCGGCCAGCCGCCTGTGGGCATGCTCAGGGTCGGGCCGCTGGCGGGCATGGGCAGGCTGCATCCGGTGGCGCCGCCGCCGAACAGGGCGGCGCCACCGAGCGCGCAGACCACAATGACGCCGAGGAGGCCCGCGACGAGCGCGGCAATTGCCTTGGAGGTCACGGTGCCACCTCCCCCACGGGCCGCGGGCGGTGCAGTAGTGCGGGTTGGTGCGGTTGGTGTGTGGGCATGGAAGCCTCCAGAAACGCAAAAAGGGCCTGCTGTGCGCGGCCCGGGCATGGGGGTGAAAGCCAGAAACGGAACAAGGGCGCGATATGCGCGCCGTGTTGCCGGGGTGGACGGGACAGCGACGCGGACCACGGGTCCGGCTTAACACGAGTGCTCTGTGCGGATGCGTTTTGTGATGCCAGCAGCCGGCGCAACGGTGCGCCGGGCCACGATTTGGTGGCCCGGCGCGGTGCAGTGGTCAGGCCGCGGGTATCGGGGTGTGGGACAGGTGGCCGTTGCTGCGGGCCAGTTGGGCTGGCGAGGCTCTCATCGACGAGCCGCCGACAGACCTTGATGATCGCGGCGCGGGACGTGCGCCGGTCCAGGGCGTTGGCGAGCTCCGCCGGGCTGAAGTCCAGCGTCGGATGCACGCACAGGTGCGCCAGCACCATGGCGTTCCAACTGTCCGGCGGGCAGCGCGGGACGGCGGGGCGCGGGCCGGCCCAGGTTGGTGTCCGGTCTGCTGGCGGTCCGGCGGCTGGATCTGGCTGTCACTGCGGCTCCTGCCGGTCCGGATCGGGCTGCGACCGCGTGGTGAGGTCTTCCCACGCCTGGCCGGTCCACAGTTGCCACCACGCCCCGTCAGGAACGGCCAGGCGCTGCAGCTGTGCGGTGAGGGCGGCCCGTTGGGCGGGTGTGGTGACCTTCGCCGCGGTGCGGCGTGCAGCGGTGTAGGACACCCTGTCCAGGCCGCCATTGACGCCAAGCGGCGCGCGCAGCCGGACCGGGCTGTCGGCGGTCCGGGCGGCGGCCGCCACGTGGGCGGCGTGCTCGTACTCGGTGATGAGTTCCTCGAGCAGTGCCTCCTCGGTCAGCGGCTGGCCGTCGGCGTTGCGGCTGGCGGCAACGAACTCGGCCAGCTCTCGGCGATCGACGGCGGATCGGGCCGCCGGCCAGAAGATGGTGGCGCCACCGCTGCCTTCGTTGTGGATGGTGCCGACCCGGGTGGGTCCCCATCGCAGGGTGGCGGTGTACGCGACGCCGGCCGGGGTCGGCAGTTCCTGGTAGCCGGTGACCTGCAGCGTGGCGTCCGGGACCCGGATACCGGTATGCGGCAGGGTCACCAACGTCGCGGCGGACGCTGCGGCGGGTTCCGCAGCGCCATCCGGGGCGGCCAGCGGGCGCGGCACCGTGACATGACGCCCGGACCCAGCATCGACAGTGCGTCGCACCGCGGCGTGGAAGAGCGGCAGGTACGCGCCGAGGTCAGGCAGCGCCGCGGCGATGACGAGGGCCGCAGCCGGATCGGCGGAGTCACCGATGACCAGCGCGGATCGACCGGCCGGGTCTGCACCGAGGGCAGCCCACCAGGCCGTGTCGTCGGGTCCGACGAGGGTGACGGTTGGTGTGGCCGGTAGGACGTACAGCATGATGTCCTTTCCTTGTCGCTTAGGGAATCGTGCGTGGCGTCTTGCGGCGGCCCGCGTAGTCCCGCGCGCCGACGGCCCTTGGCGCTATGCCGGACCGCGTAATGCGTGGCGACCTGCCGGTGCGCCGGGACGGTGTCCGGGCTGCTGTTCGCCGTCGCAGCTGCGGATGCCGTCCGAGGACGTTGATCAGGATGGTTCGCCAGCGTGCGGCTCGCGACGATCGAGCCTGAATGCGGCCCGCTGGCGCGGGGTGAGACTGGACCAGGTGTGGGGTTGGCTGCCGTCGCGCAGCGTGCCGTCGAACCCGGCCGCTTCTGCTTCGTCGAAGCTGAGCAGGCGGTCGCGTTCGTGCAGTAGCGTGTCCGTGCGGTCCACCACGGCGGTCACGAACTCGTCCTCGTCAGGGTCCGCGTCGAGGTTCCCGCTCATGCGCAGCTCGTCGAAGTACCGGTGTTCGTCGATGTGATGGCTGAGGTCGTGCCAGCAGCGCACCGGCGCGTCGTACAGTGCTCCGCCGGCGTGTTCGTCGCGCTGGATCAACGCGAGGACCCCGTGGGCGTAGGCGTGGATCGCCGCCGCGTGTGCGGCGACGAACCGGGCCTGGGCGTGCGCGATGTGCATGAACCGGTGGTGGCGCCGCTCGACGTCGTCCAGCCGGTCGGCCAGCGCCTCACGGTCGGTCCAGCGGTGGGCGACGACGTGGTAGCCGCCGCCGGTGACCTCGCGGGTGTAGCGGCCGGCCGGCACCAGCACACCGCTGATGGTGGTGTCGGCGGGCACATCGTAGGCGATCAGGGCGAGTTCCCAGTCGACGCTGTCGCCAGCGGCCCGCCACGGCTGCAGCTCGTGCAGCGCCTCCACCACGAGGTCGTCGGTCACCGGGAAGCACGGCGAGGTGCTGCGACGCGGTTCGGGTTGCTGGGTCATCGTTACTCCCCGGGCGCCGGGGACAGCAGTGCGGTGACGGTGTCCGGGTCGATGCCGGCGGCGATCGCCAGGTCGAGCAGCTGCGCGAAGCGGTCCTGGGGGTCGGCGGCCAGCGCCCGGTCGACGGCCATGCCTGCGAGGGGGCCGTGGCCGGCTTGGAGCGCGCTGAGGGCGAGCAGGGTGGCCGCGGGTGCGGTGAAGGCCGGTTCGGCTCGGCGGACCAGGTCGCTCCACATCTGGATCTGCCATGCCTCGCCGTTGGTGGCGCGGGCGGCGACGTCCCACAGCGATGGCAGTTCCAGCAGGACGGTCAGCATCGCGGCGTGTTCGTCGTCGACGGGCCGCCCGGCCCGGTATTGTTCCTGGACCTGGGTGAGGTAGGTGCGGGCGGCCGCCTGGAGCGCATGGCCGAGCCGGGTGTCCAGCGCCGCGTCGGGGTTGGCGTCGGCCGTGTCGGTGTCGGTGTGGGCGGCGTTGAGGGCCTCGGCAAGGGACGCGCAGGCGGCGGCGGTGGCTGCGATCATGCGCTGTCGGGCCGGGCCGGTGACCGGGGTCAGGGTGGCGGCAAGCGCATCGCGGTCGGGTAGGGCGACGAGGCCGGCGTAGACGGCTGCGGCGGCGGCCGGGCTGCTGGCCGCGTCGAACGGGGTGCCGTCCGGTGGGCAGGTCATCGGGTCGGTGCACAGCAGGTGCCAGAACCGGCCGTCGGCGATCCGCAGCGCCGTTCGGATGCCGATGCCGGCGGCGTGCAGCGCCTCGCGGGCGACGGTCAGCATCGGCTCGACCTGTGCGGTAGGACCGTAGCCGGCGAGGACGACGCTGATGCCACTGCCCAGGGCGGTGACGGCCCGGTGTAGGGCGGCGTCGACTGCGGCGCGCGGCGCGCCGGCGGGGGGCAGGTCGAGCCGGGCGGCGGTGCGGATCTGGTTGGTGGTGTCGTCGACGGCGAGGAGGACGAGGCTGTCCGCTGGGTGGAAGCCCAGCAGGAACGGGATCAGGGCTACCAGGTCCGCGGTGCTGTCTATGCGGAGGGTGGGGCGTTGGGTGTCAGACATGCGGTGTTTCCTCCAAGGATTGGCATGGCTATCCCGGGAGCCGGCGCGCATGCGCCTCCGCCGGTCGCGGAGGCTGGCGGAGCCGGCTCCCGGCGAGGCGGTGTGGTACTCGTCATCGGGTTGTTGGGTGCAGCGCGGTACGGCGTGACCGCGTCGCGGGTATCCCCGGCGACGCCGGGACCGGGCGCTGACGCAGCGCCGTCGTGGCGGTCGCGGCGAACCAGCTCGAGGCTGCCGTGCGGGTTACCAGGTCGGCGGAAGCCGCCAGGTGATCGGCCGGATGCGGCGGGGGCGGATGCCGTCGTAGGAGGCGATCAGCAGCCGGTTGTCGTCGGTGGCGGTGGTGTAGCGGTCGAGCCACACGGCGAACCAGGGTTCGGCCGGGGCGCCGAGCCGCGCGGGCTGGTCGACGGCGCTGCTGATGCCGTGGCCGAGGGTGATCGGGGTGCTGCGGTGGCGGGTCATGCGGCCGGCGACCATGGGGCAGGCGGCGGCGGTGTAGGCGGCGCAGACCGGGTCGAGCGCCGGTTCGGGGGTGCGGTGGCGGGGCAGGTCGCTGCGCCGTAGGAGCAGGATGCTGCGCCAGTCGAGCTCTCGGCCGCAGACTTGGCAGCGGTGTTCGGTGATGGCCTGGTGCTGGCGTTGCGGGTCGAGGCCGCCGAACAGGTAGCGGCCGTCGAGGCCGCGGGCGGTGATCCAGGGCACGGCCAGGCCGGCCACGACCGGCCGGTGGGCCAGCCACATTGGGATCGGCGGCAGCGGAGAGTCCGCGGCGTTCGGTGCTTGGTCTGCAGTGGTGACGCGGTTCGCGGGCACAGCGTGATGCCTTTCGGTATCCAGGGCGCACCATGCCGTGGCGGTCGGTTGTCGACGGCGACGGCATTGATGTGCGGGACGGTCGGACGACGGTTGAGCCGGCTGCCAGCGCGGCCGGGCGGCTGGGATGCCTACGTCGTGGCTGGGTGGAAGACTTCGGTGCGGTGGCCGCTCGAGCACCGAGCAGGAAGACCCACGCCCAGCTGCCCGGCTGGCGCATCGCGCGCCACGCCTGTTCGGCGGCCTGCCGCCGGTGCCGCCCCGACACGCGACGACGCCCCGGCCGAGCGGCTCGGGGCGGGCCGTGTCGGGGCGGCGGGCCGGGTTAGCGGCGGGTCATGGTCAGCAGCTGCCGGTGGGCCCGGGACTTGATGTCGTCGTTGCTGCCTTCCAGGACCGCGGTCGCTCTGGCGGCGAGGTCCCGGCCGCGGAGCGACCCGGTGGGCCGGATGGGCTGTTTCCAGTCGGTGTATTCGGTGATGGCCCGCTCCGCCGCGTATGCGGTGCAGCCCAGCCGGTCGCTGTTGGCCGTCCACAAAGCGGCGAGGGTGTCGCGGCGGTTGGTGTGGTGGGTGACGGTCCGCTTCGGTGCGCCTTCCTCGGGCGCCGGCCACAGCTGCTGCAGCACCTGGTGGAATTCGGCGATGGTCAGCTCGGTGCGGGCCAGGGTTTCTTCCTCCGCGGCGAACGCGTCGAAGTACTTGACCGACAGGCCCAGGGTGCGGCGGGCCTCGGCGACGCGGTCGCGGGCGTTGCGGGTGTGCCGCACCCCCCACCGGGTGAACGCGTCGCGGACCGCGAACCGTTCGGTGTTGCCGCACTCGATCCGCCACGGCGTGACCACCACCTGGGCCAGGCTGGACCCGTCGTGGGAGTTGATCGCGGCGATGTAGGGCACGATCTGGTCGCTGATGCCGGCCGCATCGATGGTGACGGTCTCGGGCAGCCGCAGGCACACGAACACCCGCCGCCCGTCGCGCAGCGCGCCGGCCGACTCCCAGATCACTTCGTGGTCGGCCACGAGGTCCTGCAGGAACTCGAAGATGTCGCGGTTCTGGAACACCTCGTAGCGGGCGCCGACGACACCGAGGCCAGCCTCAGTGTCCTGCCGGACGGTGACGAACTGGTCCGGGAGGACCCTGACCGGCCCGGCCAGGATGTTCTGGTAGAGCACCGGCCGGCGGATGACTTCGAAGCCGATGCCGCCGGCGTCCAGGACGGTGTCGATGTCGCTGGTGCCCTCGGGGATCACGGTGCCCAGCTCGTGCCAGCCGGGGACTCGGGAGTACAGGGCCACCGTGCCGGTGGTGGTGTCCAGGCCGTGTTCCGGCAGGACCTCACCGTCGGTCAAGGTCCAGACTTCGCCGTTGTCCCAGCTGTTCGGGTCGTTGACCTGGTAGCGGCCGTTGCCGACCGGTACCAGGGTGCCGGCGGCGATGCGGGCCTCGATGTCGGCGCGCCGGTCAGCGGCAGCGTCGAGCTGGCCGCGCCGTTCGGCGGTGAAGGCCGCGTTGCGGTCGGCGGCGGGGAGCGTGTTGGTCATCGGGTCTTGGCTCCTTCCAAGGGTTGGTGACCCGTGCAGGGAGCCCGGGCGGTGTCACGCCCGGGGCTTCCCGGTGTGATGGCCGCACGGCCCGCGACCCACCCGGGTGCGGGCGCTGGTGCGCGGTCGGGTGGTTATCGCGATGCCGGCCCCGGCGGCGCAGCAGCGCGCGCAGGGGCCTGGCGGTGGTGCCGCATACAGTGGCGCGTTTCGCCTCTGGCGCAGGCGGCTCACGCCGGTCGGGCTGGTTCGGCGACGATGCCGATCGGTGGTGGTGCCGTACCCGCCGGTGCCCCGGGTCGGCGTACCAGTGCAGCGGTGCTCCGGGCGTCCGGCAGGCGATCCGCGCCACGGTGCGGGTTGGGCCACATGCCGGCTGCCGATGGGACCGCAAGCCTTGGTTCAGGCCACAGCGGTGACCAGTCCGATCCGGGCGGTGGCGGTGCCGAACGGTGTGTCCAGGTCCAGCTGCGCCGCGGTGAGCTGGTCAGCCAGGGCGCGCAGGACCGCGAAGCGGGCGAACGGGTCGGTCAGGTCCACGTCGGCGTCGACAGTGACCGTCGTGGTGAGCGTGTACGTGCACCGATCGGTGGTGTTCGCCGTGGATCGGTGTGGTTGGCGGCATGCGATGGTCCTCCTGTCCGTGCAGGCGATGGCGGACGGGCCGCGCCGGCGGCGGTTGCTCTCGGTCGGTGTCGTCCCGCGTCGAGCAGCGACTGCTGCCCCGGGTCGGCATCCGCCAACCGAAGCCGTCCACTGTGGAACCGTTATAGGGACGTGGCAGTTGGTATGTGGTCGGCTCCTGGCCGGGCCGTGCCGTGGTTAGTCCGGCGGTGGTGGTGCGGCGGCCAGCATCCGCACGACGGTGCTCGCCTTGATCGGCTTGTCGTCCGGGCCGCGCAGTTGTGGCAGCACCAGCAACGGCCGGCGCAGGGCCCGGCCGGGACCATACGGCTGCCGGCGCCAGTGGGCCTTCACCCACCACCGGTAGTCGCGCTGCCTCGCCGGCCCGTCGCCTTCCGACAGGTTGGGTGGGCCAGCTTCGCCGGTTGACCGGGCGGTGTTGGCGCCGCGGATGCGGACCAGGCGCACCTCAGGGGCAGGCCGGCCGCTGCGCTGGTACGCCTTGCGGATGGCCTTGTCCACCGGCACGGGGATGGTTTCGGTGAGGCGTTGGGCGATCAGCAGCCAGGTCGCCACCAGGACCGCGACGGGGCTGCCGGCGTCGAGGGGTTCGCCGGGCGGCAGCAGTGCGTGGGTGCGGGGGCCGAGCCAGCCGAGCTGTTCGCGGAAGCGCTGCAGGTCGCCGGCGGGTAGGCCGGCGCCGACGCTGCGGTAGCCGACCACGCGCATCCCGTGCGGGCCGCTGGTCCACGATGCGGCGACCAGGTCGGCGCGGGGGCCGACTGGTTGGGCCCAGGCGAGCAGGCCGTGCGGGGCGGGCAGGTCCGCCGCCGTGAGGTGCGTGGCCGGCAGCGACCCGGCGGCGTACTCGGCGAGTTCGGTGAACTGCGGGTCGATCCAGAACAGCCGCGCGGCCGTGACGCTGTCCGCGACCGCGCCGCGCACGGCCGGAACGTCGAGACCCAGCGGCAGACCGAGCGGGCCTGCGAGCAGGCTCGCCAGCCGGTCCCGGACCTTGGGCAATATGGGAGCCGGCAGCGGCACGGCCGGCCAGCGACCGAGATTGGCCACCGTCACACCGGGCAGCAGGCTTTGCAGCACCGCCTGCTGCATGACCTGCACCGCGCTGGCGGCGATGGGGTCCAGCGGTGGCCCGGCCCGCCGCAGCCGCTGGTGCAGGCCGGGCAGATCCCGGGCCTGCAGCAGAGCGGCGCAGGGGAAGCACGCCGACCAGTCGGTGCCGTAGTGCTCGATCAGCTGGCCATGCGGGGTGTCGGTGACCGCGCTGATCGGCGTGGTGTGGAAGGTGTAGGCGACGCGTTCGTCGCTGCAGAAGTCACACACGTGCCGGGCGTCGACCTCATCGACGGGCGCCGGGTCGGGCCGGTGGCCGGCTGGTTCCGCCACGACGCCGGCCGGGTGCAGGTAGCGCACCTGCCCGGTGTCCAGGTCGACGTACCGGTTCAGCGGTACCCCGCAGATCCGGCAGGCCAACCGCGCGGCGGTGTCGGGGTTCGTCACCATCCCGGCCGCCGAGCGGGGTGCGGCGCCTGCTCGCGGTCAGCGGCCGGGGCAGGGCCGAGGATGGCGGTGGCCGTGATGCCGTCCGGGTCGTGTTCGTCCGCGGTGCCGGGCCGACTGGATGCGGTGATGATCAGCGGGCGGCCGTTGCCGGGATCGGTCGGCGCGTCCAGGTACACCAGGTCGGTGCGGCCGCCGCGGGTGGCGCGGATTCCGACGCGGCCGGCCGGGTCGTGCAGCGGGGCGAAGGTGGCGTCCCGCGCGGTGGTGATGTGCCGGCCGGGATGCGGCCAGTCGCTGTGCAGGCTCATGTGCAGTCCTCGCAATCACGGGTGATCGCGGGAACCCGGCGCCTGCACGTGGCCCCGGGCCGAGGCCGGGGCCGCCGCGCAGGCGTCGAGGTCCCGACTTAGGGTCATGGGGAAAACGGCCGCGGGCGGCTGGCCCGTGGCGTGGCAGGCCGGTGCTACGGCCCGGCCGGCGTCCGGGTGGCGGTTTCTGGGGCCGAGGTCGTCCGCGGTCGCCAGGTCCAGCGTTCGCCGGTGCCGCCGGGGCCGGCCCGGAACCCGTACAGCAACACCGCACCCGCGTCGTCGATGACACGGACCTGCCAGAACACGCTCATGCCGCGCAGCTCGGTGCGGACGTAGCGTTTGATCTCGGCGAGGTCGGTGAACCGGGTGCCGATCCCGGCAGGCACCGCGGCCGGGTCCAGGTCGATGGGGTGCGCGTTGGGGTTGCCGACCAGGTAGCCGTGGTTGCCGCGGATCGAGACGCACAGCAGCCGCAGCCCGTGACCCGCCACGACAGGTTGGCTGCCGGTCGGGGCGGTGAGCTCGTCGAAGCAACCGGGCATCCGCTCGAGCAGGCCGGCGCGCAGCTGCGGCCCGCTCCCCCACGCCTCGGCCCGGTCGCTGGCCGCCTGCGCGATCGCGTCCCATTGAGTTGCCGGGATCTGCCAGTCGTCGGGGCCGATCCGCCCACCGTGCTGCAGGTCGGCGAGGCGGCGGCCGTCGGTGTGCAGCAGCGCGTCGTAGACGTGCGCCAGGACCGTCGGCAGCAGCGCGGCCGGCTCGTCGACCGCCCGGATCGCGGCCAGGATGGTCCGCATCTGCTCGCCGGTCAGGGCCCGGCGGGTCGCGGCGCTCACGACCGCACCCGCGCGGGGAAGGTGGGCACGTCGGTCAGTTCCAGCCGGCACCGCTGCTCGCAGGTCGGGCAGGAGATGGTGTACCGGCTCTGGCACGGGCATGGATCGTCGCGGTCGCCGTTGTCGTAGGCGAGGCAGCCGCGGCATTCGGCGTACGGTGCGCCGGGCCGGCGGCTGAACAGGTCCCTGAACCGGATGTGGGTGCCGTCCTGGTCGAGCAGGGCGGTGTGGTTCAGCCAGGTCCACCGGTGCCCGCCCGGGCAGGCGATGTCCACCGGCTCGACCTGCAGCCAGGAGGCGTCGTCGGTGGTCACGTCCAGGAACACCGCGGGTGCGTCGTCGCCGATCTGGACGAGCGCGTACGCGGCCCGGTCCGCGTCGACGGCCAGGACGATGCGCACCGGCTCGGTCAGTGCGGTGTGGTCGTGGTAGTAGCTGGTTTCCGCACTGGTGGTCCAGCCCCGGGCGGCACACCACAGCTGCATCCGGTCGCTGGTGTCCAGCTGCCGGTGGTAGTCGGCGAAGACGGGGTGCCGGGTGAACTCGGCCACGGCGTCGGTCAGCTCCGGCAGCGGGTCGCCGGTGCGCTGGCGAACCCACGCCCTGGTGTCGATGAGGTGGTAGCCGTGTTCGATGCGCACTGCATCGTGGTGCATGCGTGGCTCCTTGATGAAAGTGCGCCCGCCGATGGCGGGCAGTGGATAGGAAGCTGCCGTCGGACGGACGGTCACCGTGATGGCAGCTGGCGGCGGACGGTCGGCTTCAGCCGGGCGTGCGCCGGCGCGGCCGGTGCTGCCGCGGGCGGGAGGTGTCCGGATCGGGCGGGCAGAAGCTCAAGCCGCCCGCCGTGGTGGTGTCGTCGATGGACACCCACGCGCCGTCGATCTGTGCGAGTGGAGTGCCGCACCGGGCGCATGCGTGCCCGGCGGTGGCCGCGTACGCGTCACGTTCAGCGCGCCACCGGCCGGCGTCGGCGGCCAGGTCGAGGCGGGCGTGCGGCGCGCCCACCGCGTGCAGCGTGATGGTCCCGTCCGGGTCGTAGGTGGCGCGGGTCAGGTACGCCGGTCCGCTGTGGGTGGCGTAGGCGACATACGGCGACCCGCCGATGACAATGAACGTCCCGCGGTCGTCCTGGGCCGGGAGTGGTGGGGTGGAAGCCATGGGCGGTGTCCGCCTTTCCGCACCCCTGCCGGCGCGCCGCCGAGCGGCGCCGCGGGGTATCCCCCGCGGTGTCGTGACGCACGGGGTTGCGCGCTCGGCGGCCACCGGCAGGGAATGCACACAAACGTCGGCCGGCGGGGTGCCGGCCGCGCGGGGTTGGGTGTGGTGAGGTCAGTCGGTGTCGGGGCGGAGCTCGCTGCGGTCGGTGACATGCGCCCAGATGCTCGGGTCGCCGTCGGTGTGGATTTCCACCCCGGCCGGGCCCCAGTCGCCGACGACCCGGTAGGGCCAATCGACGGCGGCGTACCACAGCCGATCGCCGGGCCGGTACTGCACACCCGGCAGCGGGGCCAGCTGGTCGCCGCCGTCGTCGTGCCAGCGGCGGATGTCGTCGTCGATGGCGACGGTTGTGCCGTGGTCGGTGATGCACCAGGCGTTGGGGAACACTCCACCGTCGGCCATCGCGCGGGCCAGTTCGATGTCGGCCACTTCCCGGCTGGGGTAGTCGCCGACGTGGGTGTCGTCCAGGTTGACGTGGTAGCGGCCTCGGTCGACGGTGATGTAGCCGTCGAACTCGTCCGGGGTGTCCTGCCAGCCGTCGAGGATGTCCTCGTCGACGTCGTCGGCCAGGTGGTGCAGGCTCGCTGCGAGGAGCGACACGTCGTCGTACAGGTCGCCGATGGTGATGTGCACATCGACGCCGACGGCGCGGACCTGCAGTTGCACGTCGCCGTCTGGGTGGCGGTGCACCGCGAATTCGGGTTGCGCGTCGTGCAGGTCCAGCCGGGTCACGCCTCGCCCTGCCGGGTCTGCTGTTGCGTCTGCGCACCGGCGTGGTCGCCGGCGCGTGTCGCGTCCGCGGCGGTGTACGGCGCGGTGTCGGTGTGGCCGGCCTCGTCGAGGGCGTCGACCGTGGCGATGATCGGCTGCAGCCGCTGCAGCAGCTCGGTGTAGCGGGCCTGTTGCTGGGCGGCCAGCCGGGCGATGCCCGCGTAGCCGGCAGGGGTGGGCTTCATCCGCCCGGGTTCGCTGCTCGGCGCCGATGCGGTCCGGCTGGCGCCGGCGGCGGCTTCGGCGCCGGCCCGGCGCCAGCCCTCGGCTGCGGTGGCCAGGGCCTGCGCCACGGTATGTAGCTCGTCGGGGGCCAGCAGCAGCGGGATCAGCTCGTCGCCGGGTGTCGGCAGCCACGCCATCCCGGCCTCGACGATCGGGTTGATGTCGCGGCGGCGGACCGGCGGCCGGGTCCCGTCCCGGGACGGTTCCGTGTCGCGGTCCGGGTCGAAGATGCGGATCTGGTTGCCGCCGTCGCGTTTCGCGGTGTACATGGCCGAATCAGCGCGAGCCCGGGCCCGCTGGGCGTCGACCGTGCCGTCTGCCGCGGTCTCGGTGGCGGCGATGCCGACGCTGGCACGGGGCTGGATGCGGTAGCCGCCGATGACCGCCCGCCCGGCGAGGGCCACCCCGATCCGGTCGGCGAGGTCCTGCGGTTCGGTGTTCCAGGCCAGGAGGGTGAACTCGTCGCCGCCCTGGCGGACCAGGACCCCGTGCGGCGGCACGGCCTGGGCCAGCCGCCGGGCGATGATGGTCAGGTACTGGTCCCCGGCGGCGTGGCCGAGGTTGCCGTTGATGCTGTGCAGGCCGTTGACGTCGATGAGCGCGACCGTGATCGGCGCGCCGCCGCGGCTGGCCGCGGCGAGCATCTCGTCGGCGAGGGCGCGGTTGGGCAGCCCGGTCAGAGGATCTTTACGCGCCTCGGCGACCTCGTGGACGAGCCGCTGCTGGTACCGCCGCGCGGCGGTGGCGTGACCGGCCAGGTAGGCGCAGCCGAGGGCGATGACGCCGACCGCGGTCAGGAAGGTGTGGCCGGTGAACGCGGCGAGGACTGTGGCGTTGGCAAGGACGAACGCGGCCAGCATCAGGCCGTGCCGAGCGGCCGTCGGATGCCGCTGTGTGCGGTCGTGGAACATGGTGGGCACGAGAATCTCCTCTACCTTGGTGTGGGCAGGGCCCGCATCGTGCGGGCAGGGGTGCGCTGCATGCCGCGCCTGTCTGCTGCGGCGCACGCCGCAGGGCAGGCAGAGCCTCGGCGTGCAGCGCGACAGGAATCGGGAGCTCAGGCCGCCGCAGGAGTGCTGGACGTGCGCTGCCGGCGGATCCTGATTTCAGGGAGGACTGCGGCGCGCCCCGCGGGGTGCGTGCCGGGGTTCTGCTCGGCTGTGTGCCGGAATAGGTGGCGACGGTTCGCCGGTCCACGCGGCGGTCGTGTCCGGGATCTAGTCGTCGAGGTTGAGGATGTACAGCTCCTCGCCGTCGGCGTCGATGTGCTCCAAGGCGTCGCCGCACCAGTGCGCTGCGGCGGCGAGGTGGTCGGTGACCAGTGACTCGTCGGGCCACTCGCCGTCGAGGTCGACGTGCCATTGCAGCCGGCCGGTCCTGCCGTACCCGGCGACGAGGCTGGCCGATGGGCCGAGCACGTCGCTGGTGCGCCGGAACAGCAGCTGCGCCACGGTGGGCAGCACGGCGCGGGCGGCGATGCCGGCCTCGGCGGCGAGGAGCTCGGCATAGCGTGCCGCGGCCCGCTGCGCCTGCTGGCGGGCTGCGGCAAGCGTCTGCTCGCGGACAGGCTGCGAGAGGCGGATGTAGCCGGCGTTGGTCACGGTTCCTCCAGGGTTCGATGCGATGCGATCGATGCCGTCCGGGCCGGCGCACAGACCGTGGTTCGGCTCGCGGCGGTTGGTGTGCAGCGGTTGGCTGCGATGGGAACCGGTCCGGGTTGGCCTGCGGCGCCTGCCGGGGCGGGCGCGGGTGTCACCGTCGGGCGTGGCCATCGGGCTGACCGGTTCCGGGCGTGGCTCAGGCCGCACCGAGGCCGAACTGCCGGCCGAGCGCGGGGCCGAGCTGGACGGCGGCGACCGCGGCGGGCAGGTGGCGGCGCTGCCATCCGTCGAGGGCGGCGGTCAGGTCGGCGTGGTACTTGCGGTGCTGGGTGAGCGCGGCGGTGAGGCCCCAGGCTTGTTCGATGCCGTTGTTGGCGCCGCGGGCGGTGTGCGGCCGGACCGGGGCGAGGGCGTCGCCGAGCAGGACGGCGTGTCCGCCGCCGATGGGCCACACCATGCGGGTCGGGGGTTCGATGTCCATGACCGGGGCGGCCATCCGTGTGGTGGTGGCGTGGACCAGGGCGGCCTGTTCGTCGGGCAGGTATCGGCGGGCGCTGGCGTCGACCTCGGTGCGGGCCGCTGCGGTGACGTGCTGCGGCAGGGCGAAGACCCGTCGGGTCGGTGGGGCGCCGAAGAAGTCGGTGTATTGGGCGGGTGTGGCGCTGAGGTAGAACGTCCAGTCCGCGCCGCCGGGGATGGGCGCGACGTTGAACTGCATCCCGCGGTGCGGGGAGGGTTCGAAGCGCAGGAAGTCGCGCAGGTCCGGCTGGGTGGTGTTCGTCTGGCCGCGGTGGGCGACGTAGCCGGCGTAGTGCAGCCGCCGCTGCGGGTCCAGCAGCCGGCGCCCGATCGAGGAGCGGCCGTCGGCGAAGACGACCAGGTCGGCCGGGGCGGCGTCGCCGCCGGCGAAGTGCAGCAGCGGCCGGTCGTGCTCGGCGGACAGGCCGGTGACCCGGACGCCGGTCTGCAGCACCTCGGTGGGCAGGCGGCGGGACAGGGCCGTGTGCAGCAGCGTCCAGGTGGTGTTGCGGCCGGCGTAGAGGTGGCGCCGGACCTGTCCGGGCCGGCGCTGGCAGACGGTGATGTGCATGACGGCCTCGGAGTCGTAGCGGACGAACTCGTCCTGGGGCACGCCGAGGTGGTCGAGGATGTCCAGGGACGAGTGCTCCAGGCCGATCAGTCCGCCGCCTTGCGGGGCGCCGGCCGGGACGGCCTCGTAGACGGTGACGTCGTCGAATCCGGCGTCCAGGAGCAACAGCGCTGCGGTGGGGCCGCTCAGCGACCCTCCAACGACCGCGACCCGCAGGCGCGTGCCGGGTCGCCTCGCCGACCTGATCGGCGTACCGGCCGACCGGCTGATCCGCGGCGTGCTCGAGATGTCAGGGTCGGGCGTGGTACTGGATTGCGGCTCGCTCATGACAGGGCTCCGTTCGCGTGGATGCGCGAAGACCCGGGCACAGCCGTTGACGGCCGTGCCCGGGTTCGCGGTGGGTGCGAGAGGTGGCCGGGCAACGGCCGGGCAGCGCCAATCGGCGCTGTCGTGCTGCTTCCGATGTGCGATGGTCGCGGTGGTGAGCCGTGACGGGTGGTGCCGCGCCGTGCGGCTACCGGTGTGCGGCGGTGACCATGCGGGCGGCGGGCGGGCGGACACGTCGAGCAGGAACGTCCACACCTGCGCGCCCCGGCGGGATCTCGAGGTACAGGTCGTCGCGGTGCAGTCCGCGGGCGGTCAGCTGGTCGGTGGGGTTGACGGACTGCCAGCGCGCTCGCACGAGGTCGCCGACGCGCACGAACGCCGCAGTGGCCGCGGCGGCGTGCTCGGCGAGTTGGCCGACGGCGTCGAGGTCGAACGTCAGCCGGGCGGGTCGTGGTGGTGCGCCTCGTGCAGGCCTCGCGCTGGGATCGGTGCGCGGCGGCGCGGGCCCGGCGTGGCGCGCGTCCGCGGATTGGGTGGGTCGTCAGGCTGGGCTGGCCACGGCGACGAGGTGGGCGTCGCGGGGCAGCCGGGCCAGGTGGGTGTTGGCCGTGGCGAGGTAGTCCAGGAGGTCGGCCAGGCGTTGGCTGCGGGTGGTCAGCCAGCCGCCGGCGTGCGGGGCGAGCCCGTCGCCGGGGACTGCGGCCAGCCAGGCCAGGTTGACGTAGGTGCCGTAGCCGGCTTGGAAGGCTTCCAGCGCCGAGGTCGGCAGCGGCCACGACTGGCCGGGGATGGCGTTGTGGGCCCCCATCGCCAGGACCCGCGGTTGCGACAGATAGTCGGCGTGGGCCTTGGCAAGGGGGTAGCGGTGCGGGTCGGCCGCGGACCGGTCGGCGAACGCCCACAGCGGTTGGGCCGGTCGGGTGCCGGCGACGACCTGCTGCCACAGCAGCCACTCGGCGGCGGCGCCGGCGGCGGCGCGGGTGCGCATGCTGTCGAGGTCGAGGAGGTTGATCGGGCCGCCGGAGGTCAGGCCGTTCCACCGGTCGACCAGTTTGCCGGTGCGGCGGGTGTGGGTGTGGAAGTGCGGCAGCACGCCGTTGGTGGCCAGACCCCGGGCCGCCAGGGTGGCGGTGGCCTGCGCCGCGAGGGCGGCGGGTGGGGTGCGTGCGGGTAGGCAGACAACGGCGGTGCCCACGGTGCGGGTGGGCAGATGCAGCCGTCTGGTGTCGGTGGACGTGGGACGCGAGACACGCATGACTGTTCCTCCTTGTCCTGGCGGGTATGTGGCGCGCGGGCACGCGGAACCGGAACCCCCGGTGTGTGGGGTCGGGCTGGGATGCGCGGTACGCGCCGGGATGACCCGTCCTCGGGTCGGTCTTCGGGTCGTGGCGACCCGGTCAACCGCGGGATGCGGTCGGATCGCGGCGCAATGCCGCAGGTGATTCAGGTTGGCCAGCGGGCCGACAGCGCTGCTGTTCAGTCGAGGGCCAAGGGCGGTGTTTGCCGGCCTGGGGCCGGTTGGTGGTGCGGTGGTGCGCGGGTGGGCGTGGGGCCCGGCGGGGGTGGTCGCGGCCGACCGGCCAACGTGGCGGGTGGGCGGGTGCGGTGTCCCTGCCGTGGCGAGCGTGCGCCCGGGTGGTGCGGTGGCGCTTGGGGGTTTCTTTGAAAAGAAGCACTCACCGTAGAGCGGCGACCCAACTGGTCCTGATCGTGTGGCCGGGGCCGGGCTCAGGGCGCTGAACTGGGCGGTTGGGTGCCTGCCGGGGTTCAGTTGGGTGCCGGCCGGCACCCGGCCAGTTGGGTCAATCGGCCCAGTTGGGTTGCCCGCGCCTGCGCCCGGCCTCCGGCGGTGCTCAGGCGCGGGCGGCTGCCGGGGGCCGCCGGGCCGGCGAGGCAAGCGTCCTGTGGCGGTGACGGCGCATGGCCCGCGCGGCGTCGAGGCGTCGGCAGTGCTTGAGCACTGGCGGCAGTCCGGGCTGGCAACGCAAAAACGCCCCCACGCCGGCGCCGGGTGCGGCGTCCGGCGTGGGGGCCGGTTGGGTCGGTTGGGTAGCGGTGGCGCGCCCAGTTGGGTACGGTTGCCCGTCATTCGCGCCGTACGGTGCGGCTCACGCTGGCGTGGGCGGCGCGTCGTCGCGCAGCAGGTACAGCGGGTCCTCGTCCGGCTCCGGCGGGCCCGGATGGAAGGGTCCCTCCGGGCCGGGCGGCCCAGGCAGCTCGGCCAGCCGCAGCCGGCGGCGGCCGTTGCCGACCACCGTCCACACCGGCCCGGCCGGCCCGCCGTGCGCTTCGGCGTGGTCCCGGGCCGCCGTGGCGATGAGGACCCCCAGGGTGCCGCCTGCCAGGCTGGCGAAGTGCCGGTGCAGGTTCGTCTCGATCGTCGCGCTCGGCAGCCAGAACAGCACCGGCCAGGCGGGGCCCTTGTCCTGCAGGGTGCGGTAGCCGGTCAGCTTCGCGGCCCGGGCCGGATGGGACTCGCTGCCCGTGTCGTGCTCGAGGAAGAACGCGACCTCGCGGTCATCGTCGGTCCACACGCCGTGCGCGTCCGGGCGGGTGTTGTGATCCACCTTGGCGTAGGTGCGCCCGGCCGACCACCAGCGGGTCAGCCGCGCCTGCGGGTGGTGGCGGCTGTAGGCGAGCAGGTCGATGAAGAACTGGTTGACGCCGTCGGCGTGCGCCAGGTGCCCGACGCGGGTGGCGGCGGACGGGTACCCGTCGCGTGCCTCGCGCAGTGCCCGGCTGCTGGGCGCCGGCCGACCGTGGTAGAGCGCCACGTACCGGGCGGACAGCCGGCCGGGCACCCAGTGCACCGGCAGCCGCCCGGTGACCGGGTGCACCGGCATGAACCAGTCGATGAACCCGAGCTGGCGCAGCACGTTGAGCCGGTTGCGGCAGGTGCGTGGTGAGGTGAACAGGACCGCAGCGATCTGGTCGGTGGTGAGAAACCGGTGCTGGTCGAGGAGGTGGGCCAGGACGTAGTCGCGGGGTTCGAAACGCCAGGACACGGCGAGGAGGTCGTCGGTGGTGGCGGACCGGCGGGGGGTAGTTGCCGGCCGGGTTCGGGTCACCCCCGATCGGGGGATATCCCCCGTAGGGATATTTCGGGGTTGGTGCTGGTCATTGGTCATGGGGTCCTACCTGGGTGGTTGGGTGCCGGTGGGCACGGTTGATCACGGCTGTGGCGGTGCAGGGTTCGCCCGGGGGTCCACCCGCCGGTCCGCCGGTCTTGCCGCCTGCCTCCTACGGCCGACGTCCAGCGGAACCGGCGCGCCCCGGACGGTGGCGTCCGGTCATGCCCGGTCATCGCCGAGGGCTGCGCGTCCGCGGCCGGCGGGCGAGTTGTTCCACGCCGGTCGGTTCGTCGTTGTCGGGGCGGGTGACGGCCTGCCGCAGGGCGGTGGTCTCGCCGAGGATCGGCAGCGGCGGCCGGGTCAGCATGGTGAACGCCGCGGTTTCCCGGTTGGCCACGACGAGACGGCTCGCGGTGGTGTACGCGTCGAGGTGGGACAGGTCGTGCTCGTCGAGCTCGGGCAGTGTGTGCCGGGCCAGCTGATGCGCGTCCTCGGGGCTGCAGTTGAAATACACCTTGTTGCGGGCGTTCGCCGACAGGGCCAGTTGGGTTTCGCGGGGCAGCTGGGTCAGGTTCTGATGCGCCAGGACCAAGGACAGGTGGTAGCCGCGGGCCTCGGCGAGCATGTCGCCCACCGAGCCGGCAAGATTCAGCACGTTGTGGGCTTCGTCGATGTAGACGGATGCGTCGCGGCGCTGGTCTTCTGGGATGCGGGCGCGGGCGGTGGCCGCCTGCCACACCGAGGCGAGGACGAAGCTGCCCATCAGCCGTGCGGTCTCCTCACCGATCTGACCTTTGGGCAGGCGGGCGATGAGGATACCGCCGTCAAGCACGCGACCCATGTCGAAGCTGGATGTCGCGACGCCGAGGGTGTCGCGGACGAACTCGCGCAACAGAAACGCCCGCAGCCTCGCGAGGACCGGGCCGATGACCTGCGCACGTAGCGGTGGCGGGGTGGCCTCGTACCACTCCCAGAAGCCCTTCAAGCCTTCGGGATCGTCGAGGTCGACGGTGAACGCGGCCCGGAACTGCTTGTCGTTGAGCAGCGGCGGCACCAGGGTCAGGGTGGCGTTGGCTTTGCGCATCAGCGTCAGGCATGCCACGCGCAGCACGTCGTCGATCCTCGGGCCCCAATGCCGCTGGAAGATCTTGGAGAAGATCGACACGATGTTGTCGACGACCAGGTCGTCGTCCAGCCCGGCCAGCGGGTTGAGTGTCGCGCCGCGTTCCTGGTCCGGGTCAATGAGCACGAGCCGGTCGGCGACCGAGGCGGGCAGCCGGTCCAGGATGTCGAGGGCGAGGTCGCCTTTGGGGTCGATGACGACGACGCCGCGGCGGGCTTTGACGTCGTCGATGACCATGTGGGTCATCTCCGTGGACTTGCCGGAGCCGGTGGCGCCGAGCATGTGGATGTGTTCCCGCGCGTCGGCCACACGCAGCGCCACCGAGTGCCCGCCGACCTCGGCCCGGCCGAGCACTTTCGTGCCCCGCCCGCCGGCGGGCACCGCGACCGGGGCGGGGACGGCCTTGGCGCGCGCCCGGTCCAGCCCGGCGACAGCGACGTCGATCGGCAGCGCGGCGAGGACGGCGAGCTCGTCGGCGGACAGCAGAAAGCCGCGGGTGAAGCGCCGCTGCGCCAGGGTCGCGGCCGGGTGGGCCAGCTTGCGCCGCCGCAGCCGGTTGCGGCCGGCGTAGATCCCGTACGCGGCTGCGATGGCGTGGGCGACGGTGCCCAGCCGGCGGCGGATCGCCGCCGCCTGCGCGTTGGTGTCAGGGTGGGTGTCGCGGCCGGGTTGGACGGCGACCGCGTAGCGGATGGCGACCTCCCACTGCGGGGCGAGGGTCTTGTCGAGGGCTGGGCGGGCGTCGCGGTCACGGATCGGGTCCGCAGGTACCGCCCGCCCGTACCCGCCGGTGCGTGGGCCGCGGGTCGACGTGGTGAGTTCGGTGAGCAGGTGCAGTCCGCCGCGCAGCCACGTGGCCGGGTCCAGGACGCCGCTGGGTGGCCGGCCGGTGCGCAGTGCGGCGGCGGACCGGCGGGCCTGCTGGACGCGTCGGGGTGCGGCGGGGCGGGCCAGGATCTGCACGCAGGCTCGTTCCCCGCCGGCAAGGCCCGCGCCGGCTGCGACGAGGGCCCGGGTGGGGTCGGTGTCGTGGTCGGTCTCGAGGGGGTACCAGGTCGGCAGCGCCGGCGCGAGGGCGCCGCCCACGTCGAGGACTCGGTTGTCGCTCGTGGGTACGGGGACCGGGTCGGTGGCGTCGGCGATGGTGGCCGACGCGCCGGGCCAGGCGCCGCGGACCGCGGCGGCGACCGGCCCGGCCGGGACGGTGCCTGGCAGCCACACGTGGATGGTCAGGGCCCGGCCGGCCCACCGGTACTCCATCGCCATGTGCGGCGAGCCGTACAGCAGACGCCGCCACCCGGAGCGGGCCAGCAGTCCGTACAGATTGGCCCACCAGGCGGTGGCGCCGGCCGGGTCGACCTCGGGCGGCGGGGTGATCAGCACTTGCTGCCCGTGGCGGGTGAGCCGCCGGTGCCGCAGGGTACGCACCCGCGCGGTGGTGATGGTGGCGGCCACGACGAGGACGGCGGCCACGACAGCCAGCCACGGCCGGTGCGCGGCCCACCCGGCGGCGCCCTGGATGAGGTCGAGGAGGTGGGAGTGCGGCGCGGCAGGGACCAAGGTGGGGTCCACCGGCCGCGACGGTGATGGTGCGGGTGTGGGAGGCATACACCACTCCAAGGGAGAGATCCAATGTGGACATACGTGGATCAGGTAGCGGCGGGAGCGGCTACAGGTCGGGGTCGTCGATCAGGTCGGCCAGCCCGGCGCACAGCTGGTGTTCGCGGGCGGAGGCGACGGTCTGGAACGCGACCCGGTGCGAGCCCGCCAGCAGCAGGGCCTCGCCGCGGCCGGCCGCGAGGAGCATGCGGGCCTCGCCGCCGGTCAACGCGAACGTCTCGGCGATCAGGTCGATTGCCTGCGGGGCTTGGCGCATCAGAATCTGGGTGGCGGCGTTGGCGATGACCGCCTGTCCCAGGTCGCTGCCGAGGAGGTCGGCGGCGTCCTGGGTGACGACCGCGACCCCGGCCCGGCGCTTGCGGGCCGCCTTTGCGAGGCGGTACAGGAACTTCGCGCCTTCACCGTCGCGCAGCAGGGTCCAGGCTTCGTCGACGACGACGAGGCGGCGGGAGCCGAGCCCGTCGGTGCGGCTCGAGGTGGGGACGTCGACGTCGCGCCAGATCGCGTCCAGGGCGAGGAGCATGCCGGGGGCGCGGAGTTCGTCGGCGAGCTGCCGGGTTGACCAGACGACGAGGTGGCCGCGCGGGTGGAAGGTTGTCGGGCCGTCGAACAGCGCTTTGAAGCTGCCCTCGGTCCACGGTGAGAGCCGGGCGGCGAGGGTCTGCGCTCCCGGGACATCGGCGGCCTGCAGGGTGGTGGCCAGGTCGCGCAGCAGTGGCGCCGGACGGGTCCAGGTATTCGGGTCGTTGCTGATCCCAGCCTGCGCGTAGGTTGCCGTGATGGCCTTGTCGAGGGCTGCCCGTTCCTGCGGTGGCGGCTGCTGGTTCAGCAGCACGGCGACGAGCGTGTGCAGGAACAGCGCCCGCCGGGTGAGCGCGTCCGGGCGGCGGTCTGCGGCTGGGATGTCGAGCGGGTTGACGCGGATGCCCGGGGCGCCGAGCTGGATGGCGGTCCCGCCCACGGCGTCGCACAGCCGCAGGTACTCGTCCTCCGGGTCGATGATGGCGACCTGGACGCCGTCGTAGAGCGAGCGCAGGGTCTCCAGTTTCACCAGGTAGGACTTGCCCGCACCGGAGCGGGCGAGGACGACCGAGTTGTGGTTGTCGCAGGACCAGCGGTCCCACCACACGACGCCGTTGGAGGCGCTGTTGAGCCCGTACAGCACTCCTCCGGAGGGGGTCTGCTCCCCCGGCAGCGGGGCGGGCAGGTCCGCGCTGGCCAGGGGGAAGGCCGCGGCGAGGGCGTCGGTGTCGAACACCCGCCGCATCCGCAGCGAGTCCACGCCGAGCGGCAGGGTGCTGGTCCAGCCTTGCAGCTGCCGCCAGGTCGCCGGCTGCGTGTCCAGCAACACCGAGGCAGCGGCGGCGCGGACTTCAGCGACCGCCTCCACCAGGTCTGCTTCGGTGGGGGCGTGGACGCACAGGTAGTGCCCGACCCGGAACAGCCGGGCGGCGCCGCGCGCGAGGCGGTCGGCGAGGTCGGCGGCGTCCTCGGCGGCAGCGTCGGTGACCGGGTCACCCAGCCTGCCGTTGTCGAAGTCGAGGCGCCGGTTGGACTCCAGCCGGGCCCGCTGCCGCCGCAACCGCGTCGCAGCGGTGGCGGCCGGGATGGGTTCGATGTGCTGGACCACGTCGATCCGGCCCGGCCAGGCCAGGAGGGCGTCCAGCCAGGCCAGGCCGACCTCGGGCGGATACCCGGTGATGATCAGGACGGCGGTGTAGCCGTCGCCGACCCGCAGCCACCGTGGGGTGGACTCCAACGCGGCCGGGCCGATGGTCGCGGCCAGGACGGCGGCGTCGTCGCCGGGCAACGAAGCACGGCGCCCCCTTCCGGGGGCGCCGTTCGAGGTGGCGGATCTGATGTGTTGTTGGCGTTTCATGCGCGGAGCTCCTCGTCGAGGCCGGGGGCGGTGACGGCGGTGTGGGCGGGTGTGCGCGGCCAGGACGCGTCGGTGTCCTGGTAGGGGTCGACCGCGGCGGTCAGCACCGCCGTGGCGGTGCCGCCGTCCAGGACCCGGGTCTGGGCGCCGAGGGTGGCCAGGGTGGCGGCGGTGTGCTCGGCGCGGCGCATCGCCTCGGTGGCGGCGCCACGCTCACCGGTGGCGGTGTGCGCGATGGTGACGGTGCGCCACAGCGGGTCCCGCCGGGCGGCCACGTCGAGCAGGAAGTCGCTGTAGTCCAGTGCGGCGTCGGCCAACGCGGGGTGGGGTAGCGTCTCGGCGGCGTCGGCGACCCGCACCGCGTGGCTGGTCAGGTCGACGCGTTGGGCGGAGACCACCACCTGCACCGGCCCGGTCAGGGCGTTGAGCCAGCGGGCATAGGAGGCGACCAGCGCGGCCTGCTCGGCTCCGGTGCGCAGGCCCACGTTGACGGTGGTCGCGGCGACCAGCACGGCCGCTGTGCCGTCGCCGAGGTCGATGACCCCGTCGTCGCGGATGCCGTGCGCAGGCAGCCGCAGCACCGCCGGCGGAGCCTCGTCCGGCGCCACGGCCGGTGCCCATGCCGGGACCTGGGCCGCGCCTTCGGGGGCCGGCGCGGCTCGGCGGGGCGTGCGCCGGTTGAGGATGGCGGCCCACAGCCACGCATCGAGGGGCAGGCCGTCGCGGCGGCCCAACGCGACCGCGACCGCGACACCGGCGAGGGGGATGAGCATGATCGCCACCGCGGGCGGGGGCAGGAAGCGGCCGACGGTGCGCAGGATCAGGTAGCCCAGCGCCGCGGCGGCGCCGATGATGGCGACCTGCCGGGCGGTCAGACCCCAGACGATCCGATCGGGTGCCTCGATGTCAGCCGGGATTCGGGCATGGACTTCATCAGTGTCCATAGTGGACTCCTAGTGGTAGAGGATGTGGTTGGCGCCGCTCGTGGCGGCTGGCTCGCCCCGGTGGACACCGGCGTCCGGCCGGTGCCCACCGGGGTTGCGGCCGGCGGTGAGATGCGGGTTGGGCGGTGCCACTGGCTACGGACCCGGCGGTAGGGCACCGGCCGGACCGGCTGACGCACCGGCTGCGTCTGCAGCATCGCCGTGGCCGGGTTGCCCTGGCCGGGATCACCGGCCGCGGCCGCACGGGATCACCGGCCGCGGGCCCACCGGGGGCGGGGGCGCATCGACGCCGGAGGCGACTTCCTGCGTGGTGTCGGGCCCGCCCGGCCGGTCGGCCACGCCGCACCCACGCGGCCCGGCGCCGCGCCCGCCGACGGTGGCAACGAACGGCTACCAGCGCCGCCGCTACTAGCGCCGCCGCCGGACGGTGCCCCGCCACCGCCGAGGGTGAAGGGCATCCGCGTCCGGCCGCCGCCGCCACCGCGGGGCCCGCCGCCACCGCGGGGCCTGCCACGGCCGAAGCCACCGCCGGGTCGGCCGCCACCCCCGGCGCCGGCTGCGGCCCGTCCGCCGCCGGTGCGGCGCAGCGGCAGCCGCAGCACACTGGTCAGCTGCTGGATCAGCACCATCCGCAAGATCATCCCGGCCGCGTTCCGGCCGCTGCCCCCGGTCACGAACCGGCGCATCAGGCCGGGGATCTTGACGACGGCCCACAGCAGACACATGACGATGAACAGGTTGGTGGTGCCCGTCGGGTCGCGCGGCAGGCCCACCTGCGGCGCGTTGGCGTCCGGGTTGAGGAACACCGACAACGCGGTGTGCAGCGCGAGGGCCTGCAGCACGACCGTGGCGACGGTGGCCAGGATCGAGCGCCACCACAGCTTCGCGGCGCCGTCGGTGAACGGGGTGGCGTGGCAGGCCAGAGCGATTGGGCTGACGCCGACCAGGACGATCAGCACGCCCAGGCGCACGATCCAGGTGATCAGCAGCATCCCGGTCAGCACCGCGATGATCAGGCCGATGATGACGGCGAGGAACGCGCTGGACGGGTTGTTCAGCGAGTCGAAGATGACCTGCTGCAGCCGGGCCAGCGAGCCCTGGGAGGTCACGCCGTCGCCCGTGAGCGCCACGGTCAGCGCGTTGGCACCCTGCACGAGGTTCCGGCAGATCGGGATGGCGAAGTTCGCCGCGATCCAGCCGACCACCAGCCGGGGCAGCAGTTCCCCGACGCCGTAGCGGGACTGCACGGTGCCGTGAGTCATCACCACGATCCCGGCGGTGATGATCGCCAGGATGAAGCAGGCGTTGACGACCATCATCGACTTGGCGGTGATGGCGGTGACCTGCGGCAGCGTGCTGACGTCCGGCGTGGTGAACGCAGTGCTGGCCAGCAGCCCCCACAACGTCTTGAGGATCGCCTGGACCGCCTCGGCCATCCAGGCGATCCCTCCGTTGATCCACCAGGCGGCCATGTCAGCCGCCCAGGATCTTCTGCAGCACGGCCAGGATGATCGGAGCCAGCACAGCCAGCGCGTAGCCGATCCCCGCGCTCTTGAGTGCGCCCTTGGCCCGCTCGACCTGGGCGGGGTCGCCACCCGCCATCAGATACTGCGCGCCGCCGATGGTCAGGAACAGGGTGGCGACCGCGGCGATGATGCCGGTGATCCAGGAGGTCAGGTTGCCGATCACCGTGGGCAGGTCGTAGACCGCAAGGGGGATGCTGTCGGCGGCCCACGCGGGGGTGGCCGCGACCGCGAGCGCCGGGATGGTGGCCGCGGCGATGGTCGCGGCGCGCCGGATGGTGTTGCGGGCGTTGGGTTTGCCGAACATGGGTGCCTCACACCTCCCGCCCCAGCTGTCTGGGGCGTTCACGACGAGCGGATGGGAGGCGTCACCGCAGCAGCGGCAGGGGACGGACCGTGGGAGCCTCGCTCCTGCACGGGCGTGACCGGAACCGGTAGTGAACACGACCGTCCCGGCCGGCCAGCCCCGCGCGCGCCCTGTGGTGGCGCCGGAAACCGCCGGACCCGGTCGAAGCTGATCGAGGGTCGGTGGCGATTCCTTGCCACCAAGGGCTGCGATTGGGTACCCAACGCAGCACCCGCCCCGGCGGGGACACCCAACCGGCACCCAACCGGCCCAACCGAACCTTCACCAGCCGGTGCGCGGCGCCCGCTCAGCGCCGACCAACAGTGATGCCGGGGTGCTGCCGATGCGCGGCAGGCCGTGGCGGTGGCACCATCGGCCGGTCCGCGTGCCCAGCCCGGGGCCGGAACCACCAACGGGGCGACGACTCGTGGAGGAGTCATCGCCCCGCGGCACGTGCGCGACCGCAGCAACGGCGCCGGTGGTCGGCGTCAGCCGGTGCCGCCAGTCAGGGTGCGGTACACGTCGGCGATCATCTCGTCCCAGTCGACGCTGAGCTCGCGCACGCCGTGGAACCGGAAGCTGTACTGGTTGGCGTCGAGGAACGCCCACGCCGCCAGGTCCGGATGCGCGCGGCACACGACCAGACTCCAGCACGGGCCGTGCAGCACCACCACGACCGGGCGGCCCCGCCGGTCCCGGCCGATCCGCACGGCACCCGGCGGCGGTGCGGCGGCCAACACGCGGGCCTGCCGGATGAGGTCGTCCACCACCTGCCGGTCGGGGAGGTAGAGCAGGTAGTCGTGCGGGTCGTCGAGGTTGATCCAGAAGCCCTGGTCGAGGGCGTGCCCGGGCACGCAGGCAGCGCGGGACCGGTCGGTCAGCGCGGCGGCCAGCTCGTTGGCGCCGCGTTGGCGACCCCGCTGCCGACGCAGGTAGCTGGGCAAGGTGACCGCGGCCGCCCGCACGACGACGACCGGGAACGGCCCTGGCTGCCCGGACCGCGACGCCCCGCCACCGGGCGTGGCCGGGACAGCCGGCTCGGCGGACGTCGAGGTCATGACCCACCCCCGTGCACCGGCTCGGCGACGACCGGAGCACTGCCGTCGCGCGCGTGGTCCACGGGCAGGCCGTCGAAGGCGTGCGGGTCCGGACTGCCCTGCATCAACGGCACCAGCGGCACCCAGTCAAGCTCCCCGGCCCGGATCGCGGCGGCCAGGCGGCGTTCGGCCTTGCGCCGCCACGCCGCGGCCAGGGCGACGCTGATGCCGAGTTTGTCCGCCACTGTGGCGAGGGCGACCTGATCCAGGCGAGTGGCGGCGATCAGCAGGTACTCGTCCGGGTCGATGACCGCCTGGGCCACCGCCCGGGTCAGCACCCAGTCCGGGTGGTCCCACGGCTGTTGCGGGGGCATCGACCAGATGCTCCGCACCCGGATCGCGTCGGACGCCGCTTCCCGTTCCCGGGCGGCCTTGACCGCCCGGGCGCCGGCGTCGAGAAGCTTCCCGACGATGCGGGTGTCGCGCAGGTCGATGCTGCGCAACCGGTCCACGAACCCGGTCAGCAGCTCGCTGTCGCGGTCGCTGGAGTCCCCGGGCCAGCCCCTGCCGAGCCTACCGGCCGTGCGGCGCAGCCCGGGCATGGCGATGCCGACCGCGGCGATCACCCATGCCGGGCCGTCGCGGCGGGCTCGCACGACCAGTTCCCGCCACACCGCGTCGCGTACCGAGCGGGGGGTCGCATCGTCGATGAGCAGCTTCTTCAACGCATCCAGCGGCAGGATTCTGTCGGGTAGACCCGTGAAGCCCCGCCCGTCGAAGGCGAGCGGCGCGGGCGGGCAGACCAGCAGGTCGAACGCGCGCTGCGCGGCGTCGAGAGGCGTGTTCGGCCAGGACCGGCGCTGCGGCCGACGGCTCGGACGAGACCGCGGCCGGGACGTGTGCGTGGGCATTCGGATGCTCCCGTGTCAGGCGAGACGCCCGCCCCGGCCGGGCAACGGCCGTGTCGGGCGCGGGACGCCGTCCATGGGCGCACGTCAACCCAACGCGTTGGCCAACCGGCGAACACCCAACCGGATCATGACGATGCGGGCCTCTCCGGCCACCAGTTGGGCGGTTGGGCCCAGCTCAGCGCCTGGTTTCCCAAGCCGATCGCCGCCGCCCGGTTGGCACTCGGACCAGCGCCCGCCCCGAGTGCTCAGTGTTTGACGTTCACGCAGCCCAGCGGGGGCATGTTGGGTCCGTTGGGCAGCCCCAACACAACTGGGTCAACCCCGCGCGGCGGACGCCGCTCGTGATGCCTCCAGCGACGGGGCAGCAGGGACATCGGCACCGCCGCATCGTCATCGTCACGATCGGCAACAGTCCTCGGCGACGCTCAGCCTCGCCTCGGGTCCGCGCCTCGGACATCGGGCCACGGACGTCGCGGACTACCCACCGGAGAAGATCGCCTTCCACCTGCGCACCCCGCAGTGGTGCCGTGAACGGGCTGAGCAGACAGGGCCCGCGACCGCTGCGGTCATCGCCGAACTCCTCGACGGGTCGGCGTTGCACCGGCTGCGCTCGGCGCAGGCGATCCTCGCCCTGGCGGGCAAGTACTCCGACGCCCGCCTCGAGGCGGCCTGCCGCAAGGCATCCACGGCCGGTGACCCGTCCTACCGCACCATCCGCAACATCCTGGCCGCCGGCCTCGAGGACATCGATGCCGACCGGCCCACCGGCGACGCCGGCGCGCCCGCGTTCCTGCACGGCCCCGCCGGCCTGTTCGCCGACGTCATCCCGTTCCCCACGGCCGCGGCCGCCGCGACGACGGCCGACACGACGAGCGCGACGGCATCCGACCGTCGTCACCACGCCGGTGACGACGAGCGTGACGCCGCATCATGACCCGCACCCCGCCCGCTCCGACGGACACCGAGACGACGAACGCCGAACCGATGAAGGCCGAGACGACACGATGACAATCCTGCGCCCCGCGCTCGCCGACAGCCTCCGCGCTCTGAAACTGTCCGGGATGCTCGAGACCCTCGACGCCCGTCTCGCCCAGGCACAAGGCGGCGACCTCGGCTATCTGGAGTTCCTGCAGATCCTCTGCGACGACGAGATCACCCGCCGCGAACAGACCGCCATGGGCCGCCGGCTGCGCCGCGCCCGTTTCGACACGGAGACCACCCTCGAAGGCTTCGACTTCGCCGCCAACACGAAACTCCCCGCCGCCCAGATCCGCGACCTCGCCGCGCTGCGCTGGCTGCAAGCCGGAGAATCGATCATCCTCTACGGCGCTGTCGGCGTCGGCAAAACCCACGTCGCCCAGGCCATGGGACACCTCGCCATCCGCGCCGGCGCCGAGGTCCGTTTCCACAAAACCAGCCGCATCCTCGCCGACCTCGCCGGCGGCCACGCCGACCGCACCTTCGACAAACGCCTCGCCGCACACGTCAAAGCCGACCTGCTCATCCTCGACGACTTCGCCATGCGCGAGTTCACCCCCGGCCAAGCCGACGACCTCTACGAACTGATCTCCCAACGCATCGCCGAAGGCCGCTCCAACGCGATCACCGCCAACCGGGCGCCCCAGGACTGGTATCCGCTGTTCCCGAACCCCGTCGTCGCCGAATCACTGCTCGACCGGCTCATCAACACCAGCCACCAGGTCTTCATGAACGGACCCTCCTACCGGCCGAACAAGCGACCCAAAGCACCGACCAAATGACCGACCCGGCAACGCGCCCCGACATCCCCACCCGCGCCAACCGAGAGACACGCAACGCCGCACTGCGCGCCACCAGCGCCGAAACCGGCTTCTGGGACGACAACGGCCGCCCCGCACCCTGGCCCGACGACATCGACGAATGGCAACCCTTCACCGCCAACCCACAGCGCCACACCCCGAAACATGACCAGGAGACCGGACCAATACCGTGAGCCGACCCCGGGTCAATTCGGTGAGCGTCCACACCCATCAGCCAAGCCGTCAACGTCACCGGCACACGCCACGCCCGCTACCGAGGCCTGCACAAAACCCACCTGCAAACGTCTTCAGCGCTGTCGCGATCAACCTGATACGGCTGAGCGCCTACTGGAACGACAACCCCTCGAACGGACCCGCACCAGCCACCTCGCCCGACTCGCCCAAGCCGCATGAACCCAACAATTGGCCAGCAGGATCCACTTACTCGCGAACGAAATCACGCCGGGCAGCAAGAGCCAGCGGCACTGCATCCCGGCGCGACGGCGCGGCCACCGGTCACCGCGGTACAGCGTGAGGTGCAGCGCCCGGTCACCGGGTAATCCGGGGCCCGTACCGGCGCAGCGGGCTGGCGCAACCGGACAGTACCGGTGGTGCCCGCTCACCGGTGCCCGGTGGCCCAGCAACCGGTGCGGTACGGCGGGCACCACCGGGCCCGGTGGCACCGGTACCCGGCCCGCAGCGGTCACCGATCCGGCCGGCGCGTACCGGTCCCCGGCCGACCGCGCCGCAAACCCCCACGCGCGCGGCCCGACCGGCAGCAGCAACGGCCGCTGGGCCGCGACAAGCAGTGACCGACGCCGGGCAGCACGTCGATGCCGAGAGCGGACCCACCGGCGCGGGGCGCAACGTCTGCCCTTTTCAATGCGGGGCACGGATCCCCATGGCAGCGCCGTGACCGACCCGCTCGCTGCGGCGGGTCAGGTGGCAGCCCACCGGGCCAGCGGCAGGTGCTGGACCAGTTGCCGGTTACTGAAGTGGTCCCCTCCTGCTGGGGCGGCCTCCATCGGGCCGCCCGTTCAATCGCCAACCGGTTCAGTACCGGCTGACGCGAACGGGCCGACGCCCGGCACCGGTACGGGCGGCATGCCCGGTCACCGGGCGGCACCCGGTACCGGGCACCGTACCGGGTGGTGATCGCTCGCACCGGTCCGGGCGCTGTGACCGGCGACCGGGCACGCGACCGGTACCGGTCCGGGCGCTGGCATCGGAGATCGACGCCACCGGCGCGCCGTACCGGCACCGGCCCGCACCGCCCGGTACCGGGTCTGCGTTCGCACCGCTCCTCATGTGCCCGCCCCGATACCACGCTGCGCTCAAGACGCCCGTCACGGAGCCGGCTGCCGGGCAGGGTCGACGTCCGCCGCGTGCAAGGCGGCCCGCGCCGTTGACCCAGTCCCTGACGGGTCACGTCACCACGAGCACGGCGACCCAACTGGACCGACGCCAGTTGGGGAGGTCTGCGGCGCGCCGGATGGTTGGGTCCGTGGTGTCCGGCCGCCAGCCTGGTTGGGTGGTACAACCCAACGCAGTTGGGCACCCCGAAGCGCCAGTTGGGTACCGGTTGGGCGGGCTTGCCGGCCGAGGGCTGCGGGCAGGGGTCCAGTTGGGCCATGGGTGGGCGTGAACACGAGCCGCCCGGCGCGGGAACCGCACCCGCCCATCACCGACGTCCACGACCACGCCGACCACGACCCCGAAGGTCCTGCCCCCAACACTCCGCCCCGCCCCGCCACGCCGCCCAACCCTGACCCGCACGACGCTGACCCGCACGACGCTGACCCGCACGACGCTGACCCGCACGACCCGGGCGGTGCAGATGACCCCCTCGCCTTGTCCGAACTGATCGCGAGCGCGGACATCGACGTCGTCCCCGGCGACCCGCCGGTGCCGATCACAGTGTGGCGCGTCGCGGACGTCGACGCGGGCTGGGGCCACCACGCCGACGCGCTGAGCCCGCGGCTGGCCGCCCTGCTCGTCGGCGTCCGCACCCGTCCCGGTGACACGATCGTGTCGATCGGCGACGACCCGGCGCTGGCCGGCGCCGCCGGCGCCGGCGGACGCATCTATCGCAGCGTGCCGCACCCGGACCAGCTCGCCGACCTCGACCACGCCGCCGGCACCGTCGCGTTGATCGTGCTGCCCTGGCCCCCCGCCAACCGGCCGAACGGGATGCACCGCGACGGCCTGATCACCATGTTGAGTGCCTGCCGGCGGCTCATGAGCCCGGGCGGCTGCACCATCATCGCCCTGGCCGGGCTGCCACCGCAGCAGACCTTCGTCCAGCACAGCAGCACGCTGATCCCAGCGGCGCAGCAAGCCGGCCTGGACTGGCTGCAGCACATCATCGCGATCACCGCCCCGATCGTCGGGCAGCACATCACCTGGCAGGCCCAGCCGACCGATCCGGCGATGCTGCGCGCCGCCGCCCACCTCACGGTCCACCTGGACCTGTTCGTGTTCGTGATGCGCGAGTCCTCCGCGAGTTCGGACAACTGACGGGTTCTCGGCGGGAACCTAAGGGTTCGTCAGCACCGTCACGCTATCGCGGATCCGGGAGTTCCCGGTGAACCCGATCAGGCGTGGCGCCGTCGTCCGCCGTCAGGAAGCCCACTACTGCCTGGCGGAAGCCGTCGGGGTCCTCGACCCAGGGCAGGTGGCCAGCTCCGGCGAGGGTGGCCCGTTGCACGTTGGGCAGCGCCTGTTCCAGCGAGTCGACCGCCCAGCGGGGACGGATGTCCTCAGTGCCGTCGACGATGAGTACGGGAACGTCGAGGCTCTGACACCGCGTCACGAAGTCGTTCGTGCTGAGCTTCTGATTGACCTCAGTGGTGATGGCCCGGTTGCAGTCGTAGTTGATGCCCAGCCATGGCGTGGCCATGCGTTGGGCGTACCGCAGCGCGGTGCTGTGGTCGGCGAAGTCGGCCGACCATTGCAGTACCGCCCATTCGCGGTCCTCCGCCGGTGTGCGGGCGCGGTTGCTGAGTGCCTCCCACAGCTCCAGGTGATTCCCGAGCCTCAGCCGCAGATTTCGCTTGTAGTCCGGGTGCCAGCCGCGTTCGGGATCGATGCCGGTTCCGGAGACGTAGACCAGGCGGCTGACCCGATCAGGGTGTTCGATCGCGTACTGCAACGCAAGGTGCGCACCCCACGAGTGGCCCAGCATGGCCATTCGCGGCCCGGCCGCCCGGTCTCGCACCGCGTCGAGGTCCGCGACGAAGCGGCCGACGGTATACGGCCCATGCCGTTGCGATCGCCCGCAGCCGCGTTGGTCCCATCGGATGGTGCGGGCGGCGGCGGCGAGCAGGCCGGCCACGTCGTCGAGATAGTCCCACAGACCTGGGCCGCCGTGGCAGAGCACCAGCGCAGGTCCGTGCCCGATCTGGTCCGTCCACAGCCGGCAGCCGTCATCGCTGGACACAGCCGGATTCAGGGCCGGCAGTATGGTGACTGGTCCGACCGCGGCCTACCGAGTTGGCTGGGCTGGTCCCCCGGCGGGTGGCTGCTGGGCGTGTCCGTGGGGGGTTGGGTCGGTGGGCTGCTCGACCGGCGACCGCGTGCCCGGACGGCGCTCTTCCGGGGGCAGGTCAGCGTGAACCTGGCGCAGGAACGGTGCGCGCCGGGCGGATCGCGGCGGTCACGCCGTGAGCCTGGTCCGCAACCTGATCATCGTCGGCTCCGGGCCTGCCGGATACACCGCGGCCCTGTACGCCGCGCGGGCCAACCTCAGCCCGCTGCTCATCGAGGGCGTCCAGTCCGGCGGCGCGCTGATGACCCATGTGGCCCTGACCGTCGGCCTGGTCCTGCTCTTCGTCGACCTCGGCAAGCGCGTGCCCGCCCCGACCGGCGAAGCAAGCCAGCCCGCCACGGTGGGCCGGGAACGAGCGCGCGTGTCGGATGACGGTACGCCGGGCGGGACCGATCCGCTCAACGCGAGAACCGGCTGATCCGCAGCGCCAGCCGCTCGCGACGATGCTCGTGGGAAGCTGCTTGCCGAGGGCGAGGGTCACGAGCCAATGCAGGCCGCTCCACAACGCCTCGGCGAGTGCTCGGCCGGACCTGGCCGAGCACCGCGAATCGCAGCGCCCTCGTCCACCGTCACGCGCCGAATCACGACACGCAGCCAGGCGCGCTGATCTGGTAGCCGCAGTTCGCGCGTCGCGCGATGGCATCGGGCAGGGTTAGCACAGGATCTTCGGACCGCTCCCTCGCACGACGAGGCAGCAACAACGGCCGGGTGCAATTAAAGATCTTTCGGGATTTGAGTGATGGCATTAGAGGCGTCGGCCGGTATGGGCCAGAAAGTTGAAGCAGAGGTCGTAGTTACTGCCGATGCGGTGCAGTCCGGTGTGTGCGGCGGTGTCGGCTTCATCGATGTGTTCGGGGCAGAGGTTGGCCAGTTCGGTGGCTTTGAGGTTGCCCCAGAGCAGTTCGATGGGGTTGAGGTCGTGGGCGTAGCCGGGCAGCTGCTTCTACCACCAGCCAGTGTTGTTGGGTGGCCAGCCACTGCTGCATGTCCTTGGATCGGTGCGCCGACAGCCCGTCCCAGATCAGGGTGACCGGTCCGCGCAGGTGCCGGCGCAGTTCGGTGAGGAACGCGATGAGGCTTTCGGTGTTGTAGCTGCCGGGTTTGGTCTGGAATACCAGCTTGGCCCGGCTGCGGTCGGGCCGGTACGCGAGGACGCCGGCCATGGACATGCGGGTCCAGGAGAATCGGTGCCGCAGTACCGGTGTCTGGCCGCGCGGTGCCCAGGTGCCCCTCACCGCCGGCAGGAGCGAGAATCCGCTTTCGTCGGCGAAGCAGACCCAGGCGCCGCGTCGTCGAGCCCCTTTTTGGGGCTCTCCTGACGCTTCCGTGGGTGGTGCGGCGCGTCGTGGATAGCGCACGCCGTTGTCCTGCCTAGGTTCTGGCTTGTCGAAGGTCAGAACTGTGTGGGCGGGAGAACGGCGTGCGTAGGGCAAGGTTATGGGCTCGGCTGGTGGGAGTCGAGAAGGCGGTCGTTGAGCGTGTCGTCTTCGACGAAGGCATGGGTGTTGTGGTGGTGTCGGTGCGGCC
>NZ_BAABAT010000054.1:0-65165 GCF_039537565.1 Dactylosporangium darangshiense | reverse complement strand
GCAACCGCGACGCCATCGTCGCCTCGATCGAGCATCGACTGTCCAACGCCCTCGTCGAGTCAATGAACACGAAAATCCGACTCATCGTTCGCAGAGCCTTCGGATTCCACTCTGCCGAAGCCATCATCGCCCTCGCCATGCTCAGCCTCAGCGGATACCGCCCCGTACTCCCCAGATGACCACCAACTGGCCCACGGATCAGTCAGGAGGGCCGCATTTGATCAGGGTGTCGCGGGTCGTGGCAGCTTCCGGATGACGGGGAGTACTTCGCTCGCCACCGCTTCCAGGACGGTCTCGCTGCCGGCGTACCAGCTGTCCGCCCGTGGCCAGTGTGTGATCACATCGGTGAAGCCCAGCTCGCTCGCCCGTCCGACGGCCTCGGCGAAGAAGCCCGCGCTGGACAAGGAGAACACCGGTGCGGCGTCCAGCGACAACAGCCGGTCCACCTCGCCGGGGCCGCGCCCGGCGTGGGCCTCCGCCTCGCCGAACCGCTCGGTCAGCTCGACCACCGAGCGCCACCACGCGTCCAGATCGTCGCAGCGCTCTCCCGTGGTCACCCAGCCCTGGCCGAACCGGGCGGCAAGGCGCATCGAGCGCGCACCGTTCGCCGCCACGACGAACGGCGCCCGCGGGCGCTGCACGCACCCGGGGGTGCTGCGGGCGTCCACCGCGTCGTAATACTGTCCGGCGACGTCGGCGCGCCCGGCGCACAGCAGCCGGTCGAGCAGGGTCACGAACTCGGTGAAGCGGTCGACCCGCTGCCGTGGCGACAGGTCGGGCAACCCCAGCACCGCGGCGTCGTACCCGACTCCGCCGGCGCCCAGGCCCACGGTGAGCCGGCCATCGGAGATGTCGTCGAGCGCGGTCACCTCCCGGGCGAAATGCACGGGATGGCGGAAGTTGGGCGAGGCGACCATGGTCCCGAGACGGATCCGGGACGTGACCGACGCGGCGGCCGTCAGGACCGGCACCGCATCGAACCACGGACCGTCGACCAGATCGCGCCAGCCGATGTGGTCGTACGTCCAGGCGCTGTCGAACCCGAACTCGTCGGCGAGCCGCCACCGGCGCGCCGCTTGCGCCCACCGTTGGTCGGGAAGGATGACGATGCCCACTCGCATGCCGGACACGCTACTTTCTGCCGCCCACCCCGCCGGCACACGGGGTTACTCTGCCGGTCTGCTCTGTGCGGGTGGTCGGGTTTCGAGCGGTTGGGGTTGATGCGCTGGTGGACGAGGCGGCTGCGGTGTTCCGGCGTGAGTTGGTGGCGGCAACGTTGTCGGGGTGGTCGATGCTGCCGGTTGATGAGGTGCGGCGGTTGGCGGAGTTGGCGGCGGCGGCGGATCGGTTGGGTGATCTGCTGGCGGCTGCGGGGGTGTTGTCCGAGGTGGATCCGGCGGTGTTGGTGATGGCGTTGCGCGCCGCTGGTGGGCAGGGCCGGGCGTGGGCGGCGGTGGTGTCGGCGGCGGGTTTGCCGGCTGCGGGATTGTCGGTGGCGGGGCAGGGTGAGCGGTTGCGGGTGGCGGCGTCGGGATTTGCGGGTCTTGATGCTGGGGTGCGTGCGCGGGTGGCCGGCTGGGGCGGCAGGTCGATGGTGGATCCGGTGTGGAGCACCGCGCCGGCCGCACTGGGTGTTGCACTGACCGGCCACACCGGCGCGGTCGTGGCGGTGGCGGCGGTACCACTGCCGGACGGACACACACTGCTGGCCTCCGGCAGCATCGACAGGACGGTGCGGCTGTGGGACCCGGCCACCGGCGTGCCGGTGGGTGCGCCGCTGACCGGCCACACCGACTGGGTCCTGGCAGTGGCGGCGGTACCACTGCCGGACGGACGCACGCTACTGGCCTCCGCCGGCGACGACTGCACAGTGCGGCTGTGGGACCCGGCTACTGGGGAGTTGGTGGGCGCGCCGCTGACCGGCCACACCGGCTCGGTTCGGGCGGTGGCGGCGGTACCGCTGCCGGACGGGCACACGCTGCTGGCCTCTGGCAGCGACGACTGCACAGTGCGGCTGTGGGACCCGGCTACTGGGGAGTTGGTGGGCGCGCCGCTGACCGGCCATACCGACCCGGTTCTGGCGGTGGCAGCGGTACCACTGCCCGACGGACGCACACTGCTGGCCTCCGCCAGCGACGACTGCACAGTGCGGCTCTGGAACCCGACCACCGGAGAGTTGGTGGATGCGCCGCTGACCGGCCACACCGAGCCGGTCCTGGCGGTGACGGCGGTACCACTGCCGGACGGACGCGCACTGCTGGCCTCCGCCAGCAACGACTGCACAGTACGGCTGTGGGACCCGACCACCGGGGAGTTGGTGGGCGCGCCGCTGACCGGCCACACCGGACCGGTTCGGGCGGTGGCGGCGTTACCGCTGCCGGACGGGCACACGCTACTGGCCTCCGGCAGCGACGACGAGACGGTGCGGCTGTGGGACCCGACGACCGGCGCGCCGGTGGGTTCGCCGTTGAGTGCCCGCACTGGGTCAAATTTGGCGGTGGCGGCGGTACCACTGCCGGACGGACGCACGCTGCTGGCCTCCGGCGGCGGCGACGAGGCCGTGCGGCTGTGGGACCCGGCCACCGGTGTGCCGGTGGGTACGCCACTGAGTGCACCGCTGACCGGCCACACCGGCCCGGTCCAGGCGATGGCGGCGGTACCACTGCCGGACGGGCACACGCTGCTGGCCTCCGGCAGCTATGACGAGACGGTGCGGTTGTGGGACCCGACCACCGGCGCACCGGCGGGTACGCCACTGACCGGCCACACCGACCCGGTCCTGGCGGTGGCAGCGGTACCACTGCCGGACGGGCACACGCTGCTGGCCTCCGGCGGCATCGACGGCACGGTGCGATTGTGGGACCCGATCACCGGTGAGCCGGTGGGTACGCCACTGACCGGCCACGCCGGCTGGGTCCAGGCGGTGGCGGCGGTACCGCTACCGGACGGGCACACGCTGCTGGCCTCCGGCGGCATCGACGGCACGGTGCGGTTGTGGGACCCGGCCACCGGCGCACCGGCGGGTACGCCACTGACCGGCCACACCAACCTGATCCAGGCGGTGGCAGCGGTACCACTGCCGGACGGTCGCACGCTGCTGGCCTCCGCCAGCAACGACAAGACAGTACGGCTATGGGACCCGACCACCGGGGACCTGCTGGGTACGCCGCTGACCGGCCACACCAACACGGTCCAGGCGGTGGCGGCGGTACCACTGCCGGACGGGCGCACACTGCTGGCCTCCGGCAGCAACGACAAGACAGTGCGGCTGTGGGACCCGACCACCGGGGAACCGGTGGGTACGCCACTGACCGGCCACACCGACATAGTCCAGACGGTGGCGGCGGTGTCGCTGCCGGACGGGTCGACGCTGTTGGCCTCCGGCGGCGACGACGGCACGGTGCGGTTCTGGGACCCGACCACCGGCGCACCGGTGGGCCACACTGAGCTGCCAGGAGCGGTGCGTGCGCTGGCTCCGCTACCGGACGGCCACTTCGCCGTAGGCTACGGCGACCAGGTCGCCGTCATGCGCCTTTTCCGTTGAGATCCACCGGCGTGTCACCATTCCGGCGGTGGCTGCGCCACGCCGGTCACGCCGTAGGCGGACAGCAGGGCCGCGGTGACCGCCTCGACCGTCAGGCCCGGGGCGCCGTCCTCGGCGGCGCCGGCCGTGGCCGGGTCGAAGTCATACCCGAGGGCGGCGTAGGCGGCGACCAACGGCTCGCGGAGCAGCGCCGCGCCGGTGACCTGGACGACGGAGCTGAACAGCCAGCCGTCGCGGGTCACCCGCTGCGCGGACCCGACGATCTTGCGGGTGCCGGCGAGGTTCACGCTGTAGTCGCCGGGACAGTACTCCCCGGGCACCGCGCCGATCCTGGCGTCGATCCCGAAACCGCTGAGCACCGCGGCGTGCAGCGCCGCGAACCGCCGGAACCGCTCGGCCGTCCCGTCGGCCGCGTCCGGCGTCCGGTGTACGTGGTCGACCACGACGCTGCCGGGGTGGTACACGGCCAGGCTGCCGCCCTGCGGCCGGACCACGGGCACGAACCCGGACGCGCGGACCGCCTCGACGGCGCCGGCGTACCCGGGGCGCAGGGTGTCGCGGCGGCTGAACGCCGCGGTCGGTGCCGGCGAGTAGACCCGCAGGACCTCACGCGCGGCACCGAACCCCTCCCGCAGCAGCCGCTGGCCGAGCACGACGTCGTGCTCCGGGCCGCCGGGGAGCGGATCCCCGGCGAGCAGCACGACGTCGCTCATCCGGTCACAGCCTGGCGATGATGGAGGCCGGGTCCTCGATCGCGTCCGCGACGACCCGCATGAACCCGGCGGCGGTGCCGCCGTCGCACACGCGGTGGTCGAACACGAAGCTCATCTGCGTGATCTTACGGACGCACAACTGGCCGTCCACGACCCAGGGCCGGTCGATGATCCGCCCGAGGCCGAGGATCGCGACCTGCGGGTGGTTGATGATCGCGGCGCTGCCGTCGACCCGGAACGCGCCGTAGTTGTTGAGCGTGAACGTGCCCGCCGAGAGCTCCCGCGCGGTACTGCGGCCCTCGCGGGCGCTCGCGGTGAGCCGGCGGATCTCCTCGTCGAGCCGCGCGGTCGTCATCGTGTCCGCGCCGATGACGGCGGGGACGACGAGCCCGCGCTCACCCTGCACCGCGATGCCGAGGTTGACCTGGTCGAACTCGACGATCTCCTGGCGTTCGGCGTCGAGCCGCGCGTTGAACACCGGGTACTCACGCAGCCCGGCGACGACGAAGCGGGCGATGTAGGCGAGCAGCCCCGGTCCGGCTGTGGCGCTCTGGCGCAGCTGCCACAGTTTCGTGGCGTCGACGTCGACCCAGACGGTCGCCTCGGGGATCTCGGCGCGGCTGCGGGTCAGCGCCGCCGACACGGCCTTGCGGAAGCCGTTGAGTGGCACCCGGCGCTCCCCTGGTACCGCCGCAGCAACGGTGGCTGTCGCGGTGGCGCGCTCGACGTCGGCGCGGGTGATGACGCCACCCACGCCGGTCGCCTCGACGGTGCGCAGGTCCACCCCGTTGGCGCGGGCAAGGTTGCGCACCAGCGGCGAGGTCACCAGCGGCACGCGCCGCGGCGCGGGGTCCGGACCGGGCTGCGGGGGCGGTCCGGGGGGCGCCGGCGGACGGATGCTGCCGCGCGGGCGGCGGCGATGGCCCGTGGCGGTGCCGCCGGTGGTGCCGTAGCCGATGAGGACGTTGCCGGACCCGGCCCGCTCCTCCTCCCGATAGGTCGCGGCCGCGGCCGACGCCCCAGACACAGCCGACGCCGTCACGGCGACGGGCTCCCGGTCCGGCGCGGCCACCGTGATCAGCGGCTTGCCGACCTCGACGGTGGCGCCGGGCGCGGCGTGCAGTGTCGCGACCCGCCCCGCGAACGGCGACGGCACCTCGACCATCGACTTGGCGGTCTCGACCTCGACGATGCTCTGGTCCACGGCGATGACGTCGCCCTCGGCCACCAGCCACCGCACGATCTCCGCCTCGGTGAGGCCCTCGCCGAGGTCGGGCAGCAGGAACGTCCGCGCCGCCATCACTGCTCCCATTGCAGGTCGTCGACGGCGTCGAGGACCCGGTCCACGCCGGGCAGCTGGAAGTGCTCCAGTTTCGGCGGCGGGTAGGGGATGTCGAACCCGGCCACCCGCCGGATCGGTGCGGCGAGGGCGTTGAAGCAGCGCTCCGTGACCCGGGCGACGATCTCCGCCGAGACGCCGGCGAACCCGGCGGCCTCGGCGACGACCACGGCCCGGCCGGTGGAGCGGACCGCGGCACAGACGGTCTCGTCGTCGAACGGCACGATCGAGCGCAGGTCGACCACCTGCAGGCTCCGGCCCTCCGTGGCGGCGGCCTCGGCGGCCTGCAGGGCAACGGGCACGGCCGGCCCGTAGGCGATCAGGGTGGCGTCGGTACCGTGACGGCGTACGACGGCCGCGCCGATGCCGGGTGCCCGGGACGGCAGCTCGACGTCCTCCTTGCTCCAGTAGAGCTTCTTCGGCTCCAGGAACACGACCGGGTCGGGCGACGCGATCGCCGCGCGCAGCAGCACGTAGGCGTCGGTGGGCGTCGACGGGGCGACGACGTGCAGTCCCGGCGTGTGGGCGTAGTAGGCCTCCGACGAGTCGCAGTGGTGCTCGACGCCGCCGATGCCGCCCGCGTACGGGACGCGGATCACCATCGGGAGCGCGACCCGTCCACGGGTGCGGTTGCGCATCTTCGCGACGTGGCTGACGATCTGCTCGAACGCCGGGTATGCGAACGCATCGAACTGCATCTCCACGACCGGGCGCATCCCGTTCATCGCCATGCCCACGGCCATCCCGACGATGCCGGACTCGGCCAGGGGCGTGTCGAAGCAGCGGGCCTCGCCGAAGTCGGCGGTGAGGCCGTCGGTGATCCGGAAGACGCCGCCGAGCGCGCCGACGTCCTCGCCGAACAGCACCACGGACGGATCCTCGGCCATGGCGTCGCGCAGGGCCCGGTTGAGCGCCTGCGCCATCGACAGCCTGACGGGATCCGGGGTGGGCGGGGCGGGTCGCATGGCGGGCCCTGCTGCCGGCTCGGTCGCGGTCCTCGGCTCGGCGACGGTGGTCATCGGGCTGCTCCTTCTCGGCTGAGCTCGTCGGCGATGAGCGCCGCCTGCTCCCGCAGCTGCGGGGTGGGGGTCGCGTACACGTGGGCGAACAGGTCGGCCGGGTCGGGTTCGACGTCGCGGTTCAGCCCGTCGCGCAGGTGCGCGGCGACGCGTTCGGCCTCGGCGGCGAAACCGGCGAGCTGCTCGTCGCTGAGCAGGCCGCGGTCGCGCAGGTGGGTCCGCAGCCGGGTGATCGGGTCCCGCTCGACCCACGCGGCGACCTCCGCGTCGTCGCGGTACCGGGTGGCGTCGTCGGCGTTGGTATGGGCCAGCATCCGGTACGTCAGGGCCTCGACCAGCTGCGGCCCGCCGCCGGCGCGGGCCCGCTCGACGGCGGCGCCGAGGACCGCGAGCAGCGCGGCCATGTCGTTGCCGTCGACGCGTTCGCCGGGGATGCCGTAGCCGACGCCCTTGTGCGCCAGGGACGGCGCCGCTGTCTGCCGGGACAGCGGGACGCTGATCGCGTAGCCGTTGTTCTGGATGAAGAAGACGACCGGCGCCTGGAAGACGGCGGCGAAGTTGAGCGCCTCGTGGAAGTCGCCCTCGCTGGTGCCGCCGTCGCCGCACATGGCCATGACGACGGTCGGCTCACCGCGCAGCCTGGCCGCGTGTGCGACCCCGACGGCGTGCGGCAGCTGGGTGGCCAGCGGCGTGGCGTGCGGCGCGACATTATGCTCGTAGGGGTCGTATCCGCAGTGCCAGTCGCCCTTGAGCAGGCTCAGCGCCTCGACCGGGTCGACGCCCTTGCCGACCGCGGCGACGGTGTCGCGGTAGGTGGGGAACAGCCAGTCGCCGGCGTCGAGGACCTGCGCCGCGGCGACCTGGCAGGCCTCCTGCCCTTGCGAGGACGGGTACACGGCGAGCCGCCCCTGCCGCACGAGCGCGTACGCCTGCTCGTTGAGCCGGCGCGCGGTGAGCAGCGCCCCGAGCGCCCGGACCAGCGCCTCGGCGTCCGGTGCCGGGTACGGCGCGGAGGACCGACGCGGCTTCACGGCCCGGCCCTGCGCGTCGATGAGGGACACCGGCTCCACGCACGGCAGCAGGTGACTCGGCTCACGTGTCATGCCGCCATCCTGGGCCTCTTGCCAATCGCGTTCCACAACCTGGCGGAGAACGAGAAAATGGACTCGGCGACCGGCGTTTCGGGAGCCAAACGTCCAACCCGAGGCGTCGTTCAGCAAGGGAGACGAGACAGGTGGTCAGTCCGCTCGACGACATTGACCGGCGGATCTTGGTGGAGCTCAGCCGAGACGGACGCATGTCGATGCGGACGCTCGCCGAGCTGCTGCACATCTCGCGGGCGAACGCGTATGCCCGCGTCCAGCGGCTGCGGGACATCAACGTCATCCGCGGCTTCCGGGCGGACGTGGACCATGTGGCGGCCGGGATGGGCACGTCGGCGTACGTGACGGTGAACCTGCGCCAGGCGGAGTGGCGGCTGGTCGGCGAGCAGCTGCGCGCCTTGCCGGGGGTCGTGCACATCGCCCTCGTCGGCGGCGAGTTCGACGTGATCCTGCTCGTGCGCGCCAAGGACAACGCCGACCTGCGCCGGCTGGTCCTGGACGTGATCCAGGGCATGCCCGGGGTGGTGAACACACGGACGCTGCTGGTCTTCGAGGAGTTCGAGCCGCCGACCTCAGCGGCGATGTGGGAGGCCCGGTGACAGGAGGCGAGCAGCGCCTTTGTCTTTGTGCGCCTTGACGATCAGCTCTGCGAGGGCTTCGACGATCGGCCCGGGGATCGCAGGCGGCCGGCGCGGGTCTTCGCAAGGTTGCGGACCCGCTTCGTGCGACCGACCTCGCCCAGCGCCGTCAGTACCACGGCGGAGTCGGCCTCCTCGGTCACCTTGCGCTGGAGCCAGTTGGACGCGGCCGCCAACGCTGCGCGGTCCACCGGCGCACCGGACTGCAGCGCCTTGAACAGACCCCACTCCCGAACCCGTCGCGCTATGAACCCGTCGGCGCCCACCGCGTCCAGCACCGGCTCCGCCCACGCGGCGAATGATGCCGCCGACCCCAGCAACTCGGCCCGGCTGTCCACAAGGGACGCCAGCACCGACTCCGCCATGAGCCGGTCGGGCTCAGCGAGCAGCTCGGCGAGCAGGGCCGCGTCGTCACCGTGCCCGCTCTCCTGCACGGCGGCGCTGAGCTGTTGAAACCGGGCGTTCCCGCCGGTCGGATCATCGTTGGAGGCCACCCCGTGAGGGTACCGGCGCTCGCCCGCCACTCACCGGCCGCCGGGCCGCGCGGGTCAGTCCGCTGCGCCCAGGGTTGCGAGCACGGTGCGGTAGGAGAACGTACAGGTTGGTGGCGATGACCGCCGACGCCAGCGTGAGCAGGATACGGCGCACCGGCGGCGGGCAAAGCGCCAGCAGGGCCAGGGCAGCGACCGCATTCACCCGGACAGGAGAATCCGGGCTAAACCTTCATGCCCGGGCTCGGGTCCGCCGCAAAATGTTTAAGGATTCCTCAACCCATCGCCGGATCCTCCACGTCTGACGATCCGCAGCTGCCTGCGGCGCACCGGGCCCAGGCAATGCTGTCTGTTCTTAGTGAGGCCGGAATACGAGAGGAATCCATTGTGACCACAGACCTCACCCGTTTCGATGCGACCGAACTCGCCGAGCTGATCCGCACCAGGAGGGCTTCCTCTGTCGAGGTGGTTCAGGCGCACCTCCACCGTATCAAGGCCGTGAATTCGAAGATCAACGCTGTCGTAACGGTCGCGGACGGTGCGCTGGACGCCGCGAGGGCGGCAGACGAGGAGCTCGCGGCGGGTGCAGAGGTGGGGCCGCTGCACGGTGTGCCGTTCACGGTCAAGGACTCGTTCGACACTGCCGGCGTGCTCACCCAGCGCGGTTCGCCGATCTTCGCCGGACGTATTCCGGATACGGACGCCACCAGCGTGGCGCGCATGAAGCACGCGGGTGCGATCCTCCTGGCGAAGACCAATCTCCCGGAGTTCGCGTATTGGATCGAGTCCGACAACCTCCTGACGGGCAGGACGAACAACCCGTGGGACCTCGAGCGCAGCGCCGGCGGTTCGAGCGGCGGGGAATCCGCGGCGATCGCGGCTGGGATGTCGCCGCTCGGAATCGGAAGTGACCTGTCCATCTCGTTGCGCGGGCCGGCGGCCGACACCGGGATCGTGGCCCTCAAACCAACGCACGGGCGCATACCGATGACGGGGGCCTGGCCGCGGGAGCCGCGTCGTGACTGGCACGCCGGTCCCATGGCCCGCACCATCCGCGACCTCGCACTGGCGTACTCGTTGCTGGCCGGTCCTGACGGCGCTGACGGCTTCTCGACCGTCCCGCGCGAGTTCGACGCCGGCGTGGGTGCCTCGCCGGACCGGCCCGTCCGCGTCGGCTGGCTGGTCGACTCGGGCCTCGGTCCGATCGACGCCGAGGTCGTGGCAACTGTTCAGCAGGCCGCCGATGCCCTGCAAGGACCGGGGATCCGAGTTGATGCCGTGAGCATCCCGGCTCTCGAGCGGGACAACCCCCTCGAACTCTTCACCCGGCAGCACGTCATGGAGATGAAACCGGTGATGCAGGAGGTCACCGCGGGTCACGAGGACCAGATGTTCATGTACTCGAGGACCATGCTCGCCGCACCTGACACATCCGTGAAGGACTACGTGCTGGCCGAACAAGGCATCGAGCGGCTTCGGGACGGTTTCGCGGAGTACTTTCAGCAGTACGACGCGCTCCTGCTCCCGGTCACGACGATCTTCGCGCACGCGCACGGGCTCACGCAGTTCACCCTCGACGGCCGGACGATGGAGGCCTTCCACGTGAGCTCGACGACCGTCCCGTTCAACCTGACGGGACTCCCGGCCCTGTCCATGCGATTCGGTACGAGCAGCGACGGCATGCCAATCGGTGTGCAACTGGCCGCCAGCTGGCACGCAGAGTCGACCATCCTGTACATCGCCACGCTGCTGGAATCCTTGAGTCCGGTCCGCGACCAGCACCCCACTCTCTGACGGCCGGTCGGAATCCGTCCCGGACCCAGCCCGAATCGGGTGGCACAACTGTCGGCGTGCACGGCCACCATCCGCTCATCAGTTTTGACGCGCGGCCGGCGCCCAGGGACCGAGTGCGTTTGACGCCGGCCCAGTGGGAGCCACGGGCATCGGAAAGCGCGAGCAGCTTCGACGGCGGGGGCACGCGCGCGCCATTTACGGACCGAAGATGGGGCCCAGGATGCACACCACCACGATCACGAGGAGCGTGAGCAGGACGGTCAGCCCGACGATCGCCCGCGGTCCCGATACCGGGCGCAACGCGGGCCGCCGGGCTGCGAGCGGTGGGCCCAGGACGGGCTCCGGCGGCGTCTCGACACCGGGATCGCCGGCCAGCTCGGCGAGCAGGGCGTCGGCGGCCTCGGCGGTGCCGCCCCGCTCGGCCAGCAGCGTCACGACCTCGGGGTGGCCGTGCCGGATCAGCGCCACGAGCAAGTGCTCGGTGCCCACCTGCGCGGAGCCCGCCTCCCGCGCGATCACCGCGGCCGCCGCGAGCACCCGCTCGGTCGGCCCGGCCAGCGAGGCCACGTCCTCGATCGGCGCGGCGGGCTCCGACGGCGGCACCGGCGGCGCGGTCCACACCCGGACCACGTTGCCTCCGTTGTACAAGGCGAGCGCCGTGGCCAGGTCGACCGGCGTCACGTTGCCGCGTCCGGCGGCCCGGCCCAGCGCGGCGCCTTCCCGCACGACGGCGCGCGCGTCGACCGTCAGGCGCGTGTAGCTCAGGGCCGAGCCTGCCCCCTCGACGGCCCGCGGCTCCTCCGGCGGCCCTTCGGTGCCCAGCCCTCCGGCCAGCCGGGCGAGCAGCGCATCGACGGTTTCGGCCGTCGCACCCCGCGCGCCGAGCCCCGCCACGACGTCCGGCGGCCCGCTCCGGACGAGCGCGGCGAGCAGGTGCTCGGTGCCGATGTGCGCGGCCGCCTCGGCCACCGCGACACGCAATGACTGCGTCAGGACCGCTCGCGCCACCTCATCGAACCGATGTGGCGCCTTCGGCAGCACGCGCCCACCTTGGGTGCTTGTGGGTTCGGCCGGCTCGGGTGGCTGAGGCGACGTCCAGATACCAGCGGTGTTGCCGACCGGCCGGGCAGCCAGCGCGGCGGCGAGATCGGCCGGGGTCATCTCCGACCGGCCGGCGGCGACGGCGTAGTACGGCACAAGCGCCACCACCTGCCGCGCCTCGGCAGTGAACCGTTCGAACACGAGGCACTTTCTACCCGACCACGCCGACCCACGGAACCCGGGCCAGGTCGGCGCTCCTGCATAGGGGTACGCACTCATGTCGAATACAGCGCATCTGACCTCGTCGAAGCCGGACGTTTGCGCCTTGACTGCAGAACCCGGTGCTGGTCAACCGCGGAGGTCCTCCCGCCGCAGCACTTCCCGAGGCCGTGGCTCGCGCGGCGCCATCGGCATCAGTTCGTCATCGTCGTCCGCGGTGAGGTAGTTGACGAGCCATTGCGGGAACGTCAGGTTCAGGCAGAACAGCTCACCCTCCTCGTTGCCCCACATCATCCCGTCCGGGTGGCGGCAGTCGACCAGCGACCAGAAGGTGCAGCCCCAATCAAGCAGCAGCATCATCCGCTCCGGCAGTGGACCGGCGCCGCTGCCGAAGAACTTGTACGCCTCCACGATGTCGATCCACTCGGCGTCCACGTACCCGCCCGGCACACCCATCACCGCGGCGTGGGGACCGAAGCCGCCATTGGCGACTTCCAGGTAGATCCGGCGCAGCAGCGGCGGCAGCGCAAACCCGAGGGCCTCCTCGGCCGCCGCGACCGCCTCCGGCGTGGCCGGCGCGCCCCACTCCTTGCCGGGCCGGGCCAGTAGCGCCGCCAGAACCTCCTCATCCACCACGACGGCACCCTATGCGCGGCTGCTGCCGTGCCGATGACCCGACCGCAAACATTCGCCGGTGCACTTGCACGGGAAGACCCGCGCTGCTGACGCGACGGGTGGTCGGTCATTTGCGCGGCTTCGGGTTGCTGTCCGTACGCCGCTTCGGTCGGTCTGTCTGCCGGTTGGTGCGCGCTCGTGCCGAAGCGCGGACGCCGGACAACGACGCGGCGACGGCGTTGTCGTAACACGATCCTGTCCGGCACATCGAGGGAGCATGTCGAGCCTGGTCAACGTGGCCCGGAAGGCCCCGGGCTGACATCGTGGAGGAGCTGCGGAGGTCGTGGGCGGGTACCGTGCACGGGGGCGGGAAGGCGCGGATCTCGCCGTACCGTCGCAGCAATGCGAAGCGTGGACGTTCTGGTGGTCGGGGCCGGGCTCGCCGGGCTGCACACCGGGCGGCTGCTGGCGCGGCGCGGGCTCGACGTGCTCGTTGTCGACCGGCGGCGAAACCTGGCGATCGGCGTGCGGACGACGGGAATCTTCGTCCGGCGTACCCTCGACGACTTCGACCTGCCACCGGCCGCGCTCGGTCCTGGCGTGCGCGACGTGCTGCTCTACCCACCGTCGCGCCGGGCGCCGATTCGGCTCAGCAGCGACCGCGACGAGTACCGGGTGGCCGACATGCCGGCGGTGTACGAGCACGCCCGTCGAGCAGCGGAGGCAGACGGCGCCGAGGTCCGGCTCGGGGTGCGCTACACCGGTTGCTCCGGCGGGACGGCGCAGTTCGACGGTGCCGAGCCGGTGGGGGCGCGATACGTCGTCGGCGCGGACGGCGCCCGGTCTCGGGTGGCGCGGGACCTCGGACTCGACACTAACCGGCGATTCCTCATCGGTGCCGAGATGGTGTACCCCGTCATGGCCGGCGATGCCCACCCCACGTTCCACTGCGTCCTGGACCCGCGCATCGCACCCGGGTACCTCGGCTGGGTCATCGACGACGGCCACCACGCGCACCTCGGCGTGGCCGGATACCCGCACGCGATGCGCGCGGGCGTGCGGCACCTGCTCGACGCGTTCGCCGCCGACGCGCCGGGGCGGGTGGCGTCCGCGGGGCCGGTCGAGCGGCGGGGCGGACCGATACCGGTCGGCGGCGTGCTACGGCGGCTGGCCGGGCCAGCGGGGCTCCTTGTGGGCGACGCGGCGGGGGCCGTATCGCCGTTGACCGCCGGCGGCCTCGATCCGTGCCTGCGCATGGCCGAGCTGGCCACATCCGTCATCGTCGAGTACCTGCGCGGCGGAGACGTCAGGGCCCTGCGCCGTTACGACGGCGTGGCGCTGCGTTCGCGGTACCGCGGCCGTCTCCTGCTGCGACACCTGTTGGCCGGTATGCGATCGGCCGCCGCGGCCGAGGCGGCGGTCGCGGCATTGCGCTCGCCCGTCGGCCGTCGAACGGCGGCTCGGATCCTCTTCGGCGACGGCTCCTTCCCAGACATCGACTAGACCCGCAGCAGGACACAGCCATCGACGCGACGGCCGCCGCCGGGCGAGAGGCTAGGGTGGGCGCCAGGTACGAGTGGTCGATGCGGCAACTGCCAGTGCTCGGCATGATCGCCCAAGCGCACGATCGCCCCGGCCGAGGTCATCACCTGCCGCGGCTGCGCGTGGCCGTTGCGCACCACCAGGCGGCGACCCCGTTCGTCACGTTCGTGCGCCAGCTCGGCGAGGTCGGCGTCGACCTCGGCCTCCAACGCGGCGGCCAGCATCCGCCGCGCGCCCTCCCGCACAACAATGACGATCTATACGGCCGTGAGTCCCGATTCGAGCCGTACAGCGCGACAGTGGTCATGGCCGGCCTGTCACTGGTTACCGTCGTGACGCGCGACGAGGACAGCCCTTTCAGTCAGAACATCCGATCCCTGCTCCAGCGCGCGCTTATCAGCCAGGTGAGACGCAACTGAACCTGCGGTAGCCGACGTCCGCGAGTCGTGCGCGGCCTCCAGGTAAATCCATCACCCTCCGTGCGGGGCTGAATTGCCGAGCGACATGAAGAAAGCAGGCCCCGGCCGCGAAGGCCGCCATCCGGCAGCCAAGGCCCGGCTGACGCAGGCAGCCACCGTTCCAGGCAGCACCGGTTGGCTTGGCAACCCGAACCAGTTACCGGGATGGGCAGACGGCAGCGATACGGCCAGCACAGCGCCCCGCCCTTCTGCTCGCTCGACCACAAAGGTCAGTGGCGCCCACCCATTGGCTTGGCAGTAGGTCGGCTTGCGACGCACCAACCAGCGGAATGCGACGCCGTCGCCGACGATCCGCCGGGAGCCCTTACTGGCCAGAGTCATCCGTACCCTCTCGCTTCCGACCGCCCGTACGGGGAGGACGGTAGCGAGAGCACAACGTCAGCGCTATTGATTAGCGACTCTTCGAACGTGCTCGGATGCACGGATCTATCGCCGTCCGTGCGCGCCGGCCTGACCGCACACGGTCGCTCCGCGCAGGTGTCAGCCGTGGGTTGAGCATCCGCGCGGCGCCCGGAGGTGCCGAATAGCGGACCCATCGGCCGACGCAGTCGGTGCCATGATCTCCGTGTGGCGCGTAACTTGCCTTCTTCTGTGCCCTCCGTGTTGACCGATCTGGCTGAGGTCGTGCATCTGGCGTACGTCGACGACCCTTCCTGGCTCGTGGCGGTCCAGTTCCGCTTCGACGAGGGATACCTCCACGTGGAGGTTGATCCGGACGACGACACGGTCGAGGTTTCCTTCGATCCGGGGCGACGGCCGCCGCTTCGCCACTGGGTGTCGGATTCGGTGCCAGCCCAAACGGATCAGCACTATGCCGGCCTGCTCGGCGTGACCTCCGCCTGGCGGTGGGTGCTCCGCAATCAGCAGGGGTACGAGGACGCTTTCCAGATCGAACTGAGCACACCCTCGTCAATCACGACGCTGCAGTACCTTGCGATGGCCTCGCGCCTCCACCTCCGCCGCGTGAACGACGCACCAATCCCGTAGAGGGCCCTTGACGCCTATGCCCGAGCCCCTGCCCCGATGCTCGCTCATGCCGCTGTGGGTGTGCTGGCGTTCGTTCCCGCTGGTGACGCACGGTAATGGCTGGCTTCCCAGTCCCCGGCGTGCATACAGGCCGTGCCAGTAGGATCGGTGCCCGTGAGTGGCGTACGGCCGCGGCCAGTTCTGCGGGTTCCTGGACGTGCTGCAGCCCGCCGACTCGATGCCGCAGCTCGACCTGGCGACGCGGGCCCGCCGATCCGCCGAGCTGCTGCGGACCGCTCCGGGTGTGCCGTTCGCCCTCGACGATCTGCTGCCGGTCGCGATGACGGACAACGGCGACACGGTGTACTGGCTGCGGCAGGGTTCTCCCGACGCCTGGAAGATCGTCGCCAACGGCGCCCGCAACACCAAGTGGCCGCACTTCGACGGCGGAATCGTGGCATTCCTGCATGCGGTGCTCTCCGGCGCACACCACGTCGAGGTGTTCCCGCGCTCGTTCCCAGGCTCACGCCGCACCTTCGACCCGTATTAGTTTCGCCCGGAGCCCTCGACGTGCGCTACGAGATCTACGAACGCCGCGCCGCACTCCTGGCCGGCGTGACCCCGCTCGCCCTCCCGCTCTTCACTGCCGACGTCGTCGATCTGGCTTTGTCGGTACGCCCAATGCTCGACCCCCTTCACTCCGCCCTCGGCGGCGCTGCACGATGCCATCGCCACGCTACGTTGAGTGTGGCGGCAGGGCGGCGGTGAGGCGGCGGGCCTCCGTGGCCAGGCGGGACGTGCCGCGCTTGGCGGCGATCGCCGACAGGCCCGGGATCTCGGCCGGGCCGGGGGCGGCGGTGGCGGTCTCGGCGGCCAGGGTCAGCAGGTCGGGTGTGCCGCGCGGCGGTGTCTTCGCCTCCAGCAGGGCCGGCAGGGCGGCGGCGAGCAGGCGCCACACCGTGCGCGGGGCGCCGGCCGTTGCGGCGTCGCGCAGGGGTTGCGCGGCGCGGCCGATGGTGACGGCGCCAGCGGCGGACAGCGCGCCGAGGTGGGTGCCGGCGGTCTCCGCGTCGAACGCACCGGACGCCGCCAGGAGCAGCAGGGTGTCCAGGCCGGCGAGGCGGTCCTGCTCGTGGCGGGCCGTCAACGCGTACGCGACGCCGATCGGCAGTGCCGGGCCCGGGTCGCCGGCGGTCTCGGCCAGCAGCAACAGGGCGTCCGCCCGGCCGCGGACGTCCAGGTCGGCGCTGGAGGCGATCTCCGGCAGCGCGTATGCGGCGACGAGGCCGCGGTCCCAGGGCAGCAGGCCGGGCCAGAGCTCGTGCCAGCCGAACTCGCTCTCGCCCGGCGGGCCGGAGCGGGCGTTGAGCAGGCCGTAGGTCTCGGTGCCGGGCAGGCCGTAGCGCTCGGCGTCCATCGGCGGCGACGCGGCGGTGACCTGCACGCGGGCGGCGGGCAGGCCGTCGTAGCCGTAGTCGAAGCCGCGGTCGCGGGGGCGGCGCGGGGCGAGCTCGACGTGCCACTGCGGCGTGGGCAGGCCGCCGGCGCGCAGGCGGGCGGCCAAGCGGGTGGCGGCGGGGGTGCCGATCGCCTCGGCGCGGGCGGCGGCCGGCTCGTCGGGGTCCTTCGGCAGGCGCAGCAGGGCCTGGATCAGGTCCCACGGCCAGGCGTCGGCCTCGCCGAGCGCGGCGACGCGCTCGAGCAACACCTCGGTGTCGAGGGCGCCGTTGGCCGACGTCGGGGCGGACAGGAGCCCGCCGGGCAGGGCCGCCGAACCGGCGTGCGCGCCGATCTCGGCGAGGCGGGCGCGCAGGATGCGGTGGATCGGCGGCACGCGACGGTCGGGCATCGGCTCGCCGAGCACGAGGAACCGGCGGGCCGCGGCGAGCACGGCCGCCCAGCCGCCCCGGCGCGCGCTCGCCTGCTCCGGCTCGGCCGCGGCGTGCAGGAGACCGGTGAACGCCCCGCACAGGCAGCGCGGGTCCCAGCCGTGCTCGCCCATGCCCTCGCGATGCCGCTCCAGCACCGGCAGCAGCGCGGCGCGCAGGCGCGGACGGTCGGCGGCGGCGAGCCGCACCGCGCCGTCGACGATGCGCTCGAGCGGCAGCAGCGCCGTGAACGGCCGGCCGCTGTAGAAGGCGGCGACCTCCTCGGCGAGCTCGTCCGGGTCGGTGATCGGCGGCGGTGCGGGCGCGGGCGGCGCCGGCGGCGGGAGGTCGTCGTCGCGCGCCATTGCCGGGGCCGCGACGAGCGGCGCGGTGCCGCCGAGCCTGGCGGCCAGCGCACCGGCCCGCTCGCGCAGCTCGATCGCCGGGTGATCGGCGGCCTCGCCCAGCACGGCGGCGATGTCGCCGGCGCGGTCGCGGTGCCGGCGCGCGAGCGCCTCCAGCCACCCGAGCTGCCCGCGGACGAGGCCCTTGTCGGTGCGCCGCAGCACGGCGGCGGACGCCTCGAGGATCGCGTCCAGCTCGACGCCCGGCGCCCCGCGCAGCAGCTTCTGCGCCGCCGTCGCCACCGAGGACGGCGCGTCGGCGAGCAGCCGCAGGTAGTCACCGGCGTCGGCGGTCACCTCGGCCTCGGTCGGCTCCAGCTCGATCAGCAGCGCGACGATGCCGCGCAGCGACCCCGGCCGGTCCCCGCGCAGCAGCCGGCTCAGGCACCCGCGCAGCATCACCCCGCGGTCGACGCGCCTTTCTGCGGCGAGCCCGGCGAGCGCGAGCACCACCGCGAACCGCCCGCGCGTCCCCGGCGCCTCGAGCTCGGTCAGCCGCTCGCCGGCCCCGTCGACGGTGAACACGTGCGGTAGCAGCGGCTCCAGAAACGGGTCCTCGCGCAGCCGGTCGACGACGGGCCGCGACCGCAGCCGCGCGACCGAGGGGAAATACAGGTCGCGCAGCCACCCGATCACGAACCAGTCGTCGGCCGGCGGCGCATGCCCCCCGGCCGCGAGCAGCCGAGCGATGAACGCCCACAGCTGATCGCTGGGGTCGGCGGAGCGCCGCGACGCGAGGCCGGACAACCGGTACGCGAGATCCGGCACCCAGTCCACACTGCGTGCCGCGGCGACTTCGAGCAGCGCGTCGGCCGTGGCCGGCCCGGGCGACATCCACCGCGCAGCCGCCAGCACCCGCGCCGCCGCGGCGGCCGACGGCGCACTACCCCCGACGGCCACGACGAGCGCGGTCAGCTCGTTGCCGTTCCAGAAGTTCTCGGACCGCTTCTTGACCCAGGCGAGCAGCTCCCCGTTGAGCGCGACCCGCTCACCATCGTCGAGCGCAGCGACGGCGGCCTTCACTTCGCCCACGCGCCCGCGCCGGACGAGCTCCAGATCAACCACCGTCATGACACCCGCCGTGCCGGCGGCGGCAACCGCAAGCGGCGCGCGCGGCATTACCACGGTCGTAGCTGCGCCCGGAGCAACCCGTGCCCAAGGCTGGGCCAGCGGTCAAACCTTGAGGCAGTCCACCCTGCGCGGGAAGCATGCGGGCCCCCCGCCCCGGAGAGGCTTGTACAACGACCATCACGCCCGCACCGGAGCGTTCGTCACGATGGTCACGGCCAGGGCGTGCTTGCACGGCCCGCGCCCGCCCCGGTGCTTGGCCCACCACGGGCAGGTGCAGCTCATCGCGCCGTCCGGATGCCGCCGGACCCGGTACGTCTGATCGCCGCTGCGCACCGTGGCCGCCGACTCGCCGTCGAGGGCGACGGAGCCGGACTCGGCCAGGGTGCGGGCGCCGACCAGCCGCGGGTTGTCCCGCTCGGCCCGTGCCGCGTCGTAGGGCAGGACGCGGTGGAAGTAGGCGCTCTCGCTCACGTCGTAGCCGACGCGGCCGGCGGTGCCGAGCTGCGCCAGGGCGGCGCGGACGCGGGCGGTGTCGATGGCGGCGCCGTCGGCGAGCGTGGACACGTCGATCGTGGGGTCCCACGACAGCAGGGCGCCCACCAGGTCGGCGTCGTCGGCCACCTCGTCGCCGGCCAGGGACGTCAGGGCGGCGCCCTCGCCGGAGAAGCCCCGGTGCGGCTCGGGAGAGAGGGTCAGGGTCAAGCGCAGCGCGCCGGTGTCCAGCTCCCAGGCGCTCGCCACCGGTTGTGACCCCGCCTTGATGGGCGGGCCGTAGACGCGGAGGGTCTTGGAGTACCGAAGAAGGCCGCGCAATGACGCCAGACGGCCCGCACCGGCGAGACAGACCGCGCCCGGGACGGGCCTGGACGTCAGCCGCAGGCTGCGTCCCGCGGGGACCGCCCACAGCACCGAGCGGTCGTTGGCGCCCGGCAGCCGGCGCAGGAACGCGACCGCCTCCGCCGCGGGTAATTCGGCGCGCAGGTCGAAGCCGGCCGAGAGCACGTGGACCTCGGCGAACCCGCGCAGCCAGCGGGCCGGCAGCGGGACCTTCTTCTCCACGACGGTGCCGTCGAGGGTGGAGGCGATGAGCGCGTCGGGGCCGACGGACAGGTGCAGCGGGTCGAGGCCGGAGATGCGGGCCAGGGCCTCGCGCAGCGGCGCGTTGACGTCGACGTTGGTGGTGCCGTGCTCGAGGACGTCGCCGTCGAGGCCGGCGGGCAGCGCGTCGAGGCGCGCATACGCCCCGCAGCAGCCGGAGAAGGACTCGAACCGCAGCCGGTCGGCGCTGCCGGTGACGACCGGGTCGAGGCTGGCCGGGTTGACGGGCTGGAAGTAGCGGGTGCGGGCCACGTCGGCGACGGCGAGCAGGCCGGCCGCGGCGGCCGCGGGCGTCGTCAGGAAACCCGAGAAGAACCGCGGGTTGGCGGCGGGGCCGCCGCACGTCTGGAGGTCGACGCCGCCCGCGCCTGCGGTGGAGGGGGCGAGATACCTGTACTCCTGGACAACGTTCACGCCGGTGAGGTTAGACCGGGGGTACGACAATTTCAGGCCAGCGGCGGCTGGCGGTGCGGCACCGGCGTCGACACGACGATCGACGTCGTGGTCTGGCCATACAGCGCGAACCGGTCGAGCACCTCCTCCAGCTCCGCCAGGCCGGCCGCATGCACCGTGAGCAGGTAACAGTCCTCGCCGGTGATCCGGTGGCACTCCACCACCAGCGGCGTGTCGCGCGCCGTGTCGGCGACCGCGGCGAGCTGCCCGGGGCCGGGGCGCACGCGCACCAGCGCCGTGACCGGGAGCCCGAGGGCCGCGGGGTCCAGCTCCAGGCGGTACCCCTTGATGACCCCGGCCTGCTCGAGGCGCTGCACCCGTTCGGTCACCGCCGGTGCCGACATGCTCACCCGGCGCCCAAGCTCCGACATCGACAGCCGCGGATTCTCGCCGAGCTCCTCCAGCAGCCGGAGGTTCACGGCGTCGAGGATCGGATTCCTGGAATCTGCAGGCATTCGGCGCCACCCGCCTTCGAAGAGCCCTTCAAAACCGCGGATATGGTACCGAGGATAGCCCCGTGAACCGGATCCCGGTCCTCGTGCCCATCGTCGTCAGCGCCGTGTTCCACTACCTGGGGCCAGCGCTCGCGGTGCTGCTGTTCGCGCACGTCCCGGCGCCCGGCGTGCTGTGGCTGCGGATCGCCTCGGCCGCGCTCGTGTTCGCCTTGTGGCGCCGCGCATGGGTGCGCAGCGGCGCCACGGTGGCGCTGGGCGTGGTGCTCGCGGCGATGAACACCGTGTTCTACCTCGCGATCGCGCGGCTGCCGCTGTCGACGGTCGGCGCGATCGAGTTCCTCGGCGTGATCGCGCTCGCCGCCGCCGGGGTGCGGACCCGCCGCAACGCCGCCGCGCTCGGGCTCGCCGCCGCGGGCGTCGCCGTGCTGACCGAGGTGCGCCTGGCCGGGCAGCCGCTCGGGTTCGCGTTCGCCTTCGCCAACTGCGCGCTCTTCATGGTGTACATCTGGCTGGGTCATCGCATCGCCGGCGAGGGCGGCGGCATCGACCGGCTGGCCGGCGCGATGCTGGTCGCCGCCGTCGTCACCGCCCCGTTCTGCGCGCCGGCCGCCGCGCCCGCGTTCGCGCACCCGGTCTGGCTCGCCGCCGGGATCGGGGTCGGCGTGTGCTCGTCGGTGGTGCCGTACGTCGCCGACCAGCTCGTCATGGCCCGGGTCAGCCGCCCGACGTTCGCGCTGCTGCTCAGCGCGCTGCCGGCCTCCGCCACTGTGATCGGCCTGGTGGTGCTCGGCCAGCTGCCCAACACGCGCGACCTGCTGGGCATCGGCCTCGTCGTCGCGGGGCTGGCTCTGCACCAGGAGCGGGGTAGGCTTCCGGACAGAGATGACCGACTTCGAGCTTTGCGCGGACAGCCTTGACGGGCTCAGCGTAGGAGACGCGCTCGGCGCGCAGTTCTTCGTGCCCGGCACCACGTTCTCGACCCTGCTCGACGGCACCGCCCCGCCCGGATCGTGGCCGTGGACCGACGACACCGAGATGGCGTGCACCCTCGCCGCCCACCTGCGCCCGCACGGCGTCGTCGACCAGGACCGGCTCGCGCAGGCGTTCGCCGAGCATTTCGAGCCCTACCGCGGCTACGGCGGCGGCGCCGTGGTCGTGCTGCGCCGCATCCGCAACGGCGAACCGTGGCGGGACGTGGCGCGCGAGGCCTTCGACGGGCAGGGCTCGATGGGCAACGGCGCCGCGATGCGGGTCGCTCCGCTCGGCGCCCTGCACGCCGGCGACCCGCGGACCGCGGCCCTGGAGGCGATGCGCTCCGCCGAGGTCACGCACGCGCACGCCGAGGGCATCCTGGGCGCGGTCGCCGTGGCGGTCGCCGCCGCCGAGGCCGGCTGGGCGCGCCGGGTGCGCAACCCCCCGTCGCCGGCCGAGCTGCTCGACGCCGTCCTCGGGTACCTCATCGACGGCCGCGTCCGCGACGGCGTGCGCCAGGCCCGTCGCCTGCTGGGCGTGAGCGCGGCGGAGGCCGCGTACGAGCTCGGCAACGGCGCCCAGGTCCTCGCGCAGGACACCGTGCCGTTCGCGCTGTGGGTCGCCGCGACGCGCCTGGACGACTACCCGGGCGCGATCCGCGTGTGCATCGAGGCCGGCGGCGACGTCGACACCATGGCGGCGATCGTCGGCGGGATCGTTGCGGCGTACACCGGCCGCGCCGCCATTCCGCCCGAATGGCTCTCCCAGCGCGAGCCATTGGCCGTGATGGTTTGACGATCGTCCCACACCAAAATAACCCCGTTTTGACGGGTCGAACGCTTCGATGGGTGCGTGCCGTGGGCCGCTGCTGAGCGCGCGGATCGCGGCATAGCACGTGATCTTGGCCCGATCTGTCGTACCGCCTTTCGCGGCGACTCTGTTCTACGGCTGTCCACCGCACGGCCTGGCGATCGGCAGCGATGCCGCAGCGGCGCCGTCGTGCATCGCGACGTCTGGCCTCGCTCTCGGCCGGCCACGAAGAACTCCCACGCACCCGTGACACGGCGAGCCATCCGGTGCGGGAGTCGCGACCGTACGCGGCACACGTGACCTGTTGAAGAATGGACAGCGTGGCGAACACCGAGGCGCGACGTCGCTGGCGAGAGCAGCAGCTCGCGGAGCGGCGCAAGCGGCTGCATCCGGATGTCGCCCGAGGCGACCTGGAGGGATTCGCCTTGGTGCGTCCGGACGGATCCTTGACGGTCGAGGTCGTCCATGTGCAATGGATGGACAACCACCCAGCCGGTCCCGACACTCACGTGATGGTGTCGTTCGCGGACGGCTCGAACGTGGAGTTCCCGCTCGGCGTCTCAGTCGTGAAGGTCCGAGCGGCCGACGTAGCGATGGTGAGCCCGGAAGAGGCACGTCAGGCAGCGCCGTCGGGATGGGGAGCCGACGCCGACCGTTGGGACGATGCCTGACACGTGGGGCTGCAGGCCTCCGGCCGCGACCTTCGGTGACAAGCTGATTGCGGCCAATTAGGTTTTGATCTCTCCCTGCCACGTTTTGAGCGTCAGTATTCGGCCATCGAAGTCCAGCCGGAGGCCGATCACCTCGTTGACCTCGTTGCGGATCGGTCTCACTTCGTTGAGAGGCCTCGCGATGACTGAGGCGAACGGCGGTTCCGTCGAGGCGTCCCGCGACAACCAACGCCCACCGTCGTAGTCGTAATCGTAGGGGTCGAGCCATCTGTTGTCGCTCGGGTAGGTCTCCACGAGCTTGAGGGTCCAGTCGCTCCGGCCGGCGAATAAGACGCCTCGACCGTCATCGAACACAAGCTGCACCGGCCCAACACTGAGATCGTCGGGTTCGTCCGCCCAATGCCAGGCCAGCCGCACGACCTTCACGAGCCTGCGTCCGATGAGCACGTCCATCCGCGACCCCTCCTGTCGAGGGGCACATTGCCGGCCACGTCGACAGCCGGAGCGTCGCGCTCATCGGCATCTCCGGGCGCCGCGCGGGTGCTCAACCTAGGGCTGGCACCTGCGCGGAGTGACCCTATGCGGTCATGCCAGCGCGCACGGACGGCGGCATGTGCACGTGTCCCAACGGGTTCCGCGACCGGCCTTTCCGGCATGGCCTAATCGGCTTGTGCGGAGTGTCGAGGGCTGCTTCGCTGTTGCCCGTGACCGAGCTTCAAACGCCGCGACTGTGCTTGCACGCCATCGACACAGCAGAGGGCGAACGCATCGTCGGGCGGCGCGCTGGAGCCGGGGATGCCTGGGCTGAGGATTATCCTTTCGACGGCGACGTCATCGGCGTCACGGCCTTTCTCACAGCAACGGCCGCCCACGGGGACCAGCGCCCTTTCGGGCACTACCGGATCACCCGGACCGCCGACGGGAAGGCCATCGGCGGGATCGGGTTCAAGGGTCAGCCGGACGACGGATGTGTCGAGGTCGGTTACGGCCTTGCCCCATCAGCCCGTGGTCACGGCTATGCAGCGGAAGCACTCGTCGCCCTGCTGAACGTCGCGGCCGATCACGGATTGTCCCGAGTTGTCGCCGACACCACCGGGGACAACGTCGCTTCCCAGCGGACCCTCGAACGTGCCGGGTTCCGCCAAATAGGCACCAACGGTGACCTCTACCTATACGAGGTACGCCTCGACGCCCCTCCGCGACCGGCTCAGACGCAGTAGCCCGATCGCCCGTTAGGGCAGCCCTAGCTCCCGCGCGATCGGTGTCCTTCGGAACCGTCTATCGCTCATCGGCAAAGTCGCGAGCCTTGGTCAGGTTCCGGAGGTCATGTACGCGGCAAGGAGGTAGTTCGGGTGCCGGTCGAGGTTGTTGCGGGCGCGGTCGTAGCGCACGGTGGTCCGCGGGTCGGCGTGGCGGGCGGCGATCTGGACGTCGCGGAGACTGACGCCGGCATCCAGCATGGTCGTGACGAACGTATGCGTGCTGTGGACGTGGCGATGCTGATCTGCGGCGATTTTGACGGGCCGTGTCCGAGCTGCGGCGGAGCGGTCGCGTTCCACGTCGCGGAGGCTGTCGACGCCGGTCGGGTCATGTGGACCGCCACGTCGCGCTGCGCCGGCTGCGGCTACGTCGACGAGAGTCGTGCCTCGCCGGCTGTGTTCGACGACGTTGACGGCATCGTCAGGCAGACCCTCGTCGCCCGGGTCGGGCTCACGCGGTTGCACGTTGATCCGGACAAGAACCGGGACCTACGGCTGCGGTCCCTCGCCGTGTTCCGCAGTCGAGGAGCAACGATCACCGAGGTGGCCGACGCATACGCGGCCCTCACCGGCCACGGACTTACCGGGACTCCCGCAGAGATGTCGGTCTTGGCGGAACAACTGACTGCCGAAGGCGTCCAGGTGGCACTGCAGCCTTGTCGCAGCGATCACGACGAGACCGCGTAAGCCCCCAGCAACCCCATGCGAGCGGGCAAACCGTGCGCGACCAGCGGCAGAACAGGATGGCCGCGCGGAGCGCGGCAGAATGGTCACGCAAGACCGAGCGACCAGCGCCGGCATGACAGTGCGTTTGCGCCACCACCGCAGCCACTTCCGCATTCGGCGATCTCGCTCACTCGGGCGTTGGTAGGCGCGAAAGGGCCGGCGAGCATAGGGTCGGCCCGACACGGCGACCTTCGCGAGACCAGGACGGGGCAGAATATGGAGCAAGGCACTCGCGACGAGATGCTCGGCCGCCTAGCGGAGGCAGTCGGGTCCGTCACAGTCGCGCACCCGATGCGGGTTGCCATCGACGGGCCGCCTGCCGCCGGCAAGACCACCCTCGCCGACGAGCTGGCCGTCGTCCTGCGCGAGCAGGGCCGCGACGTCATCCGCGCGACGATCGACGATTTCGTCTTCCCCCGGGCACAGCGCTATCCGCGCGGCGAGTACTCGGCCGAAGGCTGCTACTTCGACACCCACAACTACGATGCGCTGAACCGGGTTCTGCTCGATCCGCTCGGCCCGGGCGGAGATCGACGCTTCCAACACGCGGTCTACGACCGTACCGCGGATACTGCAATGTCCCCGCCGGTCACGACTGCCCCAGCCGACGCCGTGCTGGTCTTCGACGGCGTCTTCCTCATGCGCCCGGAACTGATTGATCGGTGGGACCTGCGCATCTTCGTGTCGACGGCACTCGAGAAGACCGTGGATCGTGCCGTCATCCGAGAGCGCCGGGTGTCATCTCGGGCCGAAGTCGAACGGCGCTGGCGCGAGCGTTACATCCCCTCCCAACAGCTCTACTTCGCTACGGTCCGCCCGGCCCATCACGCCAACATCATCGTGCACAACGACGAACCCCAGCTGCCGGCCTGGGAGGCTCAAACACACTGACGCAGCAGCCACGCTGCCACGAGCGTGACGATCTTCGAGCCGGCCGACGCGCGAGTTTTGCGGCAATCCATACGTCCGGCGTAGACATGGAAGGATCGCCGCCGTGGCTACGCGTGTTCTTGCCATCTTTCCCGAGATGAACACGGCAGCGGTCGAGCGATTCCGCAATAAGTGGGATCCCCTCGCCGCCGCCGTGCCGGCCCACATCACCGTCGCGTTTCCGTTTGAGTGGCCCGGGCCGGTGTCCCGGCTGGCGAAGGACTTGCAGCCTGTGCTCACAGCGTTCACGTCCTTCGCGCTCGAGCTCTCAACCCCGACGGTCTGGGCGGACGAATACCTGTTCCTGCTGGTCAACGAGGGCCGAGAGCAGGTATGGCGGCTACACGAGTCCATCTACGGCCAGGTGCTTCGCGGAGCGCGGCGCCCGTCACGTTTCATTCCCCACATGACCGTCGGTCGCCACGCCGACAAGGCGGCATTACGAGTCGGCATCAGCGAAGCGGCTGAGATCAACCTGCCGCTTCTCGGCAGGGCGCTGTCCCTGACCATCTACCGCCGGGACAATGACGGAAGGCGGATCCGCGAGCTGGACATTCCTCTCGGCGCGGCTTCGTGAGAGGAATCTCGACCTTGGCGGCAGGCAAGTCTCGGCTAACGGTTCATCCATCCGGCGTGCCGGGTCACGCGGCCGTGTCCGCGATCCACGCATAGCTCATTGTTCTTGTGGTCGATCCAGAAGGTCTGCCCAGCGCCGATGAAGGTCGGCGCTTGCAGGTGGAACCACCGATCCACCACGTCAACCAGGATCAGCCGCTCAGCGGTCACACGCTGGTACATTTCGCCCCAGGCTCGAGCACACTACATGTGCCCGAGGATTGTAGGCCGTCGGCAGCTCCGCTAGGTGCGCGCTCATCGGCAGGACAGGAAGCCTCGGCGCCGCCTCTGCCTGTAACTCACTGTGACGACGACGGTCCCGCCGCCGCGCAATACTCGCGGCAGATGTGTGTGTTGCTCTGGCCGGTGGCCCCGCCGTCCGCCGGCCAACGGCGTGCTCGTCGGCTGGCATAGAACTTCCGCTGTGGCCCCGGTTCTGCGCCGGGGCCACAGCTCTTGGCTGGCCAGGCTAGAGAAGTCGCCTAGTGACAGGGACCGCCGAGCGGCGCATTCGGGCCTGGCACGGCCCACCGCCGGTAAGCGGCCTGCCGCGCCCTGGGCGCCACCTGCTCGGCCTCTGGCAGCGGGACATCGTGGTGCTCATGCCGTGGCTCGAGTCGTCCAGGTGCGACCACCCGTGGCCGCAACGCGAAGCGGCCCCGCCCTGATGGGGCGGGGCCGCTTCGCGCGACAGGACGGCACGAGGCCTATTTCTTCGTCGCCGGCGTCGCGGCGTCGTTGGCGATCATGTCCGGGTGGCCGGCGACGAAGGTGTCGACGGTGTCGGTGTTGAATGCCTTGAGCAGGTCCAGGGCGTTCTGGTCGAGGATCTCGAACGACTGGCCGTTGATTTCCTTGCTACTGAACGTGCCGTTATTCGTGCGCAACGTGACCATCTTGTCGGGGTCGATGCCCTTGAGCGTGAAGATCCAATCGATGAGCTTGACGTTGCCGCGGTAGAAGGACACCGCCTTGCCCACCGAGCTCAGGACCTCGTTGACCTTGAGCGGGTTGCTGATCACGCCGGCGCTGGTGGCCTTCTTGGCCATGGCCTTGATGAACTGCTGCTGGTGGCGCTGGCGGCCGTAGTCACCGTCGCCGTTCGCCAGCATGTCGCGCTGGCGGACGTAGTCCAGGGCCTCCCATGGCTGGAAGTCGCGGCAGCCGACCTCGTACACCTGCGGCTTCATGTTCTGCTTGGCCGACACCGGGATGCCGTCGGCGTTGAAGTTGAACGGCACGCCCTCCTTGCCGGTCTTCGTGTTCCAGCCGACGTGGATCGACGTCGTCTTCTCGTCGACGCACATGTGCACGCCGCCGAGCGCCGTCACCAGGCCGCTGAAGCCGTCGAAGTTGACGATCGCGGCGCCGTTGAACTTCATGCCGCCGGCCAGGCCGCTGACGGTCTCGGCGAGCAGCTGGAGGCCGTTGTCGCGGCCGCCGCCGTTCTGGTAGCCGAACTGGAAGGCCGCGTTGATCTTGTCGGTGCCGCCGTTGTACTTGGTGCTCTTGCTCGCCGGGATACGCACCCGCGTGTCACGCGGGATCGACATGAGGTAGACGGCGTCGTGCGTCGCCGGCACGTGCGCGACGATGATCGAGTCCGAGCGCGCGCCCATCGCCTCGTTGTTGATGCGCTCGTCGATGCCGACGAGGAGCAGGTTGATCGGCCCGTCGATGGTCGCGCCGGTCGCCGCCGCCTCGCCGAGGCCACCCTCGTGGGTGATCTGGTCGCTGTAATGCTGCAGCAACAGATTGCCACCGACGAGTGTGCCTCCGCTGGCGAGCAGCAGTAAGGCCCCGAGTATCAGGGACAACCGCGCCCACAACGGGTCTTTCTTCCCACGCTTCTTTGCCATACCACTCCCGACAACGCCTGTCCCTCGGCGCGCGACAATATCGCCCCGGACCGTGTGAACGCTTTTCCTCCCTGAAAGACGGATTCAGCACAGCGATCGGTTGCAGTTTGGCCGATTCTCAGGATTCGCCGTCCAGCAGCGCCAGGCCCAGGCTCGGGCACAGGTAGTACGTGGCCCGTCCCCGCAGTTTGGGCTGCTCTACGACGCCCGGCTCGTAAAGCAGCCCGAGCTGCGGGCTGACGGCGCCGGGGCGACAACCCCGATAGCGATCGTCTGCGATAACTACAGCCCGCACGGTCGTGCGACGGCTCAAATCGCCAAGGCGGGCATCGGATACCTGTAGTCGTCAGCACGCACCCGCGTGGCCGTGGCGGGCCCGTTGTGGAACGAGCGCAGATGCACTTGGGCGAGGGGCTGACGAACGACGCTCGGCCGATGGTGGCGGGCGCCTTCGGCCTGCCCTGTCCAGCGGGTCGGCGTGGTCCGGGTCCGCCGTCGCTCACGGTGATGCCTCCAGGCCGGCTGCCGCCGCCGCGTCCGTGCGGGTCATCGGTCGGTGGTCCAGACCGTAGGCGATGAGGTTGGCGTTCGTCTCATGGCCCGCGGATTCCTTCCGGACCATAGCCATCGCACGGACGGCGGCATGAGCGCTGGCCGGGCCGCGACCGGTGACCAGCTGGCCTCGAACCTGCGAGCGGAGGAGCTCACCGTCGACCGCGCCTGGTGCAAAGACCTGGCGATGCCCGCCGCTCGTTACCGGCAGGAACGGTCACGCCTGCCGTGGAGTCAGGGCCTTGGCCGTGGGGGTGAGCAGCTCCACGCCGCTCGCCTTCAGGGCGTCCCGCAGGTCGGGTGGCGGTGCGGTGTCGGTGATCAGGTAGTCGGCGGCGCCGAGCTCCGACACCTGGGCGAAGAGGCGGCGGCCGAACTTGGAGGAGTCGGCGAGGATCGCCACGCGGGCCGCACGGGAGATCATCTCCTGCATCATCGCGGCCTCGGCGAGGTTGCTCGTCGTGTAGCCGGCGTCGGCGGCGACCGCGCCGACGCCGATCAGCGCCAGATCGCAGCTGATGTCCAGCTCGGCGCCGGTATTGGCGCGGAAGCTGACCGGCCCGATCGTGGCGAGGGTGAGCGCGCGCACCGCGCCGCCGAAGATGTAGATGTCGCGGACGGCCGTGGGCGGGAGCGCGCCCGGCACCAGCAGGTTGTTCGTCGCGACCGTGAGGTCGCGGTGCTGGCCGAGGCTACGGGCGAGCGCGAGGGTGGTCGTCCCGCCATTGATCATGATGGTCGACCCGTCCTGGACCAGGGACGCGGCCAGCGCCGCGATCTTCTCCTTCTCCTGCTCCTGCACCGCGAGCCGCTGGTCGACGGCGCGGTCGGTGGCGCGGGAGACCGTGGACAGGCTGACGGCGCCGCCGTACGTGCGCACGAGGATGCCCTCGGCGGCCAGCTGATCGAGGTCGCGGCGCACGGTGTCGATGGAGACGCCGAAGCGCTCGGCCAGCTCACCCACCGTGACTTGGCCGGACTCGGCAACGTACGCGGCCAGCTGAGCCTTGCGCCCCGCAGGTAGATGACGCTGCCGCTCGTCCCTGCCAACGCTCACTGTTCCCCCCTTGTCAGTGCGGCAGTATGCCACACCTGCGTGTCCACTGAGGACATCGCGGCGTAGAGCCGCGAAGACCGGCAGAGATGGGCATGGCTGGCCGAAGATCGGTGTTGGTCAGCCAAACTGCAGCTCGGATCGGGGTGGCTGGGCGCCTGGTTCTGCCTCATGGCGCAACAGTTTGCCATAGTCCGCAGTTTTATGCAGCTCTTCTCTTGTCCTGATCTGTAACACGCTGCTAACGTGACGCCAACGCGGCGGAGAACAGAAAGATCTCGATATAGAAGGAGCATGCCATGGCGGTACGTGCATCCCGGCTGAAGCGAGTGTTAGGGGCGGTGACCGCGACCGCGCTGGTCGCGTTCGTGGCGGCGTGCGGCTCGAGCGGCTCGAGCGACACCGCCTCGGGCGGCAACGTGACGCTCGAGTTCGCCCAGTGGTGGGGGGCCGAGCTTCCGGCCGGGGAGTTCGACAAGATCGTCAACGATTTCACCGCGCAGAACCCGAACATCAAGATCAAGCTGCTGAGCGCGCCGTACGCCTCGACCAAGCAGCAGCTCATCACCGGCGCCGCGTCGAAGACTCTGCCCGACGTGGTGGGCCTCGACGGCGCCTGGGTCAACGACTTCGCCAAGCAGGGTGCGATCACCGACCTGTCCAAGCTGATGACGGACGCGAACTACGACGCCGGCCAGCTCGCCAGCCAGGTGCAGGTCAAGGGCAAGACCTACATGATCCCGGTGGTCAACTTCGTCTACCCGCTCTTCGTCAACAAGGACCTGCTGGCCAAGGCCGGCGTCGCCGACGTGCCCGCCACGCGCACCCAGTTCCTCGACGCCGCCAAGAAGATCAGCGCGACCGGCAGTGACGTGAAGGGCTGGGCGCTCCCGCTCGACACCGCCGTGCCCAACGGCATCCAGAACGACGTCATGTCCTGGCTCTGGGCGTCCGGCGGCAGCATGCTGAAGGACGGCAAGCCCGACCTCACCAGCCCGCAGGTCAAGAGCACGGTCGAGTACGTCAAGAGCCTGAACGACGCCGGCGTCATCGCCCCCGGTTCGCTCACCATGAAAGAGCAGGACAAGGTCGAGAAGTTCACCAACGGCCAGGTCGGCATGATGATCGACTCGCTCGCGCACATCAACCTGATCAAGAAGAACAAGCCGGACCTGAAGTTCGAGGTGGCGGCCCTGCCGTCCGAGGACGGCTACAGCGGCAAGCGCGGCATCCCGTACGCGTCGTGGGGTATCGGCATCTCCAACTCCACCAAGCACAAGGCCGAGGCGTTCAAGTTCGTCTCCTACCTGATGAGCCAGGAGACCAACGCGAAGCTCAGCACGATCGCGAACGGCTTCCCGGGCAACAAGAACGCCAAGCCCGATTTCGGCAACAGCGACCCGATGTTCAAGACCGCCTTCGACATCTACCAGCAGGGTTACCCCGCCAACGAGTTCGTCGGGCTGCCCAAGTCCGAGGACCTGATGCGCAGCTTCGACGAGCAACTCCAGCTCGTGCTGACCGGCAAGACGACTGTCGACGACGCCCTCGCCAAGTCGCAGCAGTCCTGGTCCTCGGTGATCGAGTAGCCCGCCCGGGCGCCGTGCCGGTCCGCCGGCACGGCGCCCGATCAAGGAGACAGCGATGACATCCATGACGGCACCGAAAACCGCGGCGCCCAGCGAGAGGCAGGTCACGCCCGGCCGGAAGCGCTCCATTGTGGCCCGGCGCCTGGTCCCGTACGGCTATCTGTCCCCGACGGTGCTCTTGATCGTGGTCCTGATGGTGGTCCCCATCGTCATGGTGATCAGCTACTCGTTCCGGGACAACGTGATCGTCCAGGAGAACTCGGTCTTCGCCGGGTTCGCCAACTACACCAAGGTGCTCACCGACCCGGACTTCCTGGTCGCACTGAAGAACACGGCCATCTTCATCTCGGTCAGCACCGTGGCCCACCTGGTCCTCGGCCTGGCCTTCGCGATGATGCTCAACACCCAGCTGCTGGGCGGGGTCACCAAGGCCATCTTCCGGATCGTCTACATCCTGCCCTGGCTGTTCACGATCGCGGTGATCGCCGTCATCTGGCGGCTGCTGCTCGACCCGTCCGGCGTGATCAACTACATGCTGCACACGCTGGGCGTCGTCCAGCAGGGCGTCGACTGGCTCGGCGACCCGGGCAAGGCGCTCTGGGCGGTCACGTTCGTCAACATCTGGTCCGGCTACCCGTTCTTCATGATCAGCCTGCTGGCCGGGCTGCAGGGCATCCCCGGCGACCTGTACGAAGCGGCCGCCGTGGACGGTACGAACTGGTGGCAGCGGTTCGTGCACGTGACGCTGCCCCAGCTGCGGCCGGTGATCATCAGCATGGCGGTGCTCGACCTGATCTGGACGTCCCAGCAGTTCGCGCTGATCTGGATGATGACCGGCGGCGGGCCGCTGCACGCCACCGAGATGCTCAGCACCTACACCTACAAGCAGGCATTCAGCGAGTACGAGTTCGCAACCGCGTCCGCCGCCGCCGTGATCGTGCTGCTGCTGACGATGGTCCTGGCGTTCTTCTACGTACGCCAGCAAAGGGAGCGGTGAGACACATGGCCACCTCCATCAAGACCCGCCGCACCCTCGCCAAGGCCGGCGTCATCACCGGGCTCGTCATCGGCGGGCTGTTCGCCGGCCTGCCGGTCCTGTGGATGCTCTCCACCTCGTTCAAGGGCAACGGAGACGTCTTCGGCAACCCGCCGAAGCTCATCACCAAGACCTTCTCGCTCGACGCCTACCGGGAGATCCTGGGTAACGGTGCGCAGCTGCGGTTCTTCCTCAACAGCTACATCGTCGCCTTCGCGGTGACCATCCTGACGCTGCTGGTGGCCGTCCTGGCCGGGTTCGCGTTCAGCCGCTACTCGTTCCCGTTGTCCAAGACCATCAACGCCGTGATCGTCAGCGTCCAGGCCGTTCCGCCGATCACGCTCGTCATTCCGTACTTCGGGCTCGTCGTCGGGCTCGGGCTGTACAACACCTATCCCGGCCTGATCCTCACGCACATGGTGTTCACTCTGCCCTACGCGATCATCATGATCACCGCGTACTTCAACACCATGCCCCGAGCGCTGGACGAGTCCGTCAAGGTCGACGGCGGCACCAGCTGGACCGCGCTGTGGCGGATCCTGGTGCCGATCTCGGTGCCCGGTCTGATCGCGGTCGGGGTCTACACGTTCATGATCTCGTGGAACGAGTACCTGTTCGCGCTCACGCTGACCCGTACCGACGACATGCGCACCGTGCCGATCGGCATTCAGCTGCTCATGGGCCAGCACTCGTACGAATGGAACCAGATGATGGCGATGAGCATCCTCGGGTCCATTCCGGTCCTCGTCCTCTTCTTGCTGTTCCAGCGCCGCTTCATCGGCGGGCTCACCGCCGGCGCCGTCAAGGCCTGAACCCCGGCCGCAAAAGGCAGTCACCCAAAGGAGAAACACAGAAATGCTGACGACCGGCAAGGCGATCCTGGACGTCGCCAACGAGCACAGCTTCGCCGTGCCCGCCTTCAACATCAGCGACTGGGCGATGTTCAAGGGAATCGTGGAGATCAGCGAGGAGACGAACGCCCCCCTGATCGTCGGGATCCACCCGGACGAGGTTCGGCACATCGGCCGCGAGATGATCGCCGGCATCATCGAACGGTCGCACAACTCGAGCGTCCCGATCGCGATCCACTGGGACCACGGCGCCACCTACGAGCAGATCCTGCAGGCGGTCCAGTACGGCTTCACCTCCGTGATGATCGACGGCTCGCTGAAGCCGTTCGAGGAGAACATCGCGATCACCAAGAAGGTCACCGACTCCGCGCACGTTCTCGGCGTGTCGGTGGAGGGCGAGCTCGGCACGATCGGCGGCAACGACACGTATGCCGAAGGGGGTGCCGCCGAGATCATCTACACCGACCCCGACGACGCGGTCACGTTCGTCGAGCAGACCGGCGTGGACAGCCTCGCCGTGGCGATCGGCACGTTCCACGGTCTCTACCCGGCCCACCTCAAGCCGGAGCTGAAGCTCGACCTGCTCAAGGAGATCAAAAGCAAGATCCAGATCCCGCTGGTACTGCACGGTGGCTCCGGCAACCCGGACGACGAGATCCGCGAGGCCGCGCGGATCGGCATCAACAAGATCAACATCTCCACCGACATCAAGGTCGCCTACCACGACAAGATGCGCGAGGTGCTGGGCAACGACAAGAAGGTGCGCGAGCCGAACGCCATCCAGCCCGCCTGCATCGAGGCCATGAAGGTGGTCGCCGCCCAGAAGATCGAGCTGTTCGGCGCCGCCGGCAAGGCATCGCTCTACTGACATGGCCGACGCGTCCCGTGTACTGCTGGGCCTCGGCGGTTGCGTCGACTACGAGTTGAAGCTGACCGCCGGCGTCCTGGAACAGCTTGTCGCCGACTACGGCATCGTCGCCGCGGAACTGACGTCGCCGGCCGCCGTGACCAGTGAGCGGGACCTCGTGGTGTCGATCCTCGGCTACGTGGCCCGGGGCGCGGGTGGCGAGCACTTCGTCGCCTCCGCCCCGGCGTTGTCGACCTTCGCGAACCGGTTCCCGCATCGGGAGACCCTGGGCGGCACCTCGGTGCGGGCCGGGATCCTGATGAGCCGGCTCGGCGTGCCGTCCACGCTGCACCTGGTCAGCGTCAACGACACCTTCCGCCGGCTGCTGCCGGCGGAAGGCGACTACATCAACAGCGGTACCGGGGACACCTTCTATCCGCACCTGATCGTGCAGTACGACAAGGGCCTGCGGGTCCGGGCGAACGACATCGACATCGACGCGCCGTTCCCGAACCGCCTGATCTACGTCAACGACCCGGCGAACGGTGCCATGCTGCTCACCGGCGATCTCGGCGACCGGCTGGGCAAGGCGGAGGTCTTCCTGATCTCCGGATTCAACGCCATGCGCGACGAGGCGGAGCTCGACGAGCGGCTCGCCTCACTGAAGGCGCACATGCGGCAGCTGCCGGCCGGGGCGGTGACGTACTTCGAGGACGCGGCCTACCACGAGCCCGCCTTCAGCCGCCGGGTCCGCGACGCGCTGCTCGACGAAATCGACGTGTACGGGCTGAACGAGGACGAGCTGCAGTCGTACCTTGGCCGCCGGGTCGACCTGCTGTCGGCCGGAGACGTCGCGGAGGCGCTCACGGTCGTGCACGCGCTCATCCCGGTGCCGACGCTGGTGCTGCACACGAAATACTGGGCCCTGGCGCTCGGCGCCGGCGGTTTCGCCGACGCCCTGGACACCGGCACCGTCATGGCCGCCACCCGCTACTGCCACGGCGACGACTTCACCGACGAGGACGTCGAGCGCCTGCGCCGGCAGCCGCGGCGGCCCGAGTCCGTCGCCTTCGCGGCGGCGCTGCGCGCGCGCATGGGCGAGACCGTCGACTGTGTCCCCGGCTTCGAGCTCGACGTCCAGAACCCAACCACCGTCGGGCTCGGCGACACGTTCGTCGGCGGCTTCCTCGCCGAGCTGGCTCTGAAGGGACACCGATGACCGTCGAGACCTTGTACGCCAACCAGCCCGAGACGTTCTACCGCGGCGCCGGCCGGATCGCCGAGTTCCGCAACGTGCCGGCGCTGCCCGACCGCCCCGAGGACTGGGTCGGCTCGGTGACCAGCCGGTTCGGGCTGGCCCCGGCCGGGCTGTCGACCCTCGCCGACGGCCGCGTGCTGGCCGAGGCGATCGCCGCCGACCCGCACTGGTGGCTCGGCCCGGAGCGCGCCGACACCGGCGTACTGGTGAAGCTGCTCGACGCCGGTCAACGGCTGCCGTTGCACGTGCACCCGGACCGCCGCTTCGCCACCGCGCACCTGGCCTCGCCGTACGGCAAGACCGAGGCCTGGGTGATCGTCTCCGCACGCCCGGACGCGTACGTCCATCTGGGTTTTGCCCGTGACGTGGAGGCCGCCGAGCTGGCCGGCTGGGTGGACGGGCAGAAGACTGAGGCGATGCTCGCCGCCACCAACAAGATCCCGGTCGCGGCCGGCGACGCGATCCTCTGCCCGGCCGGCCTGCCGCACGCGATCGGCGACGGCATCCTGCTGGTCGAGGTCCAGGAGCCGACCGACTTCTCGGTGCTGCTGGAGTACGAGGGCTTCGACCTCACCGACGGCCACCTTGGCCTCGGCTACGACCTGGCCCTGCAGTGCGTCGACCGCAGCGCCTGGACGCCATCGCGCCTCGACGAACTCCGCGGCACTCCGGCGCGACTGCTGCCCGAGGCCGCGGACGAGTTCTTCGCCGCCCGCCGCCTGTACGGCGGCGACCGTGTGGAGCGTGGCTGCAGCGTGCTGGTCGTGGTGGCCGGAGAGGGCAGGCTGTTCGGCGAGAAGGACGACCTGTCGCTCCGGCGCGGGGACACGCTGCTGGTTCCGTACGCCGCCGGTCCGGTCCTCCTGGACGGCCAGGTGGAGGTGATCCGCCTCTCGGCGTCCGCCTGACCGCTACAGCGCGAAGAGGCCCTTCTCGATTTGGGGGTTTCGGGCGGTCCGGCAAGGCGCTAATGTCCGATCCGCGTGCCTGATCATTTCGGGGGAGGTCGGCGATGCTGCGGAACCTGACGCGCTGGCAGGTGCTTGCCGGTGCCGGGGTGCTCGTCGTCGTGGTCGCGCTGCTCGTCACCTGGCTGGCCTGGCCCGACGACAAACCGGCGCCGCGCGAACGGCAGTACAAATCGACGACCGCGTGCCTGCTCACCGACGACAAGGACCTCGCGGGCGACCTCGCGAAGGCGGCGTGGGCCGGCATGCAGGACGCCTCGCTCGCCACGCTCATCAAGGTGCAGCACCTGGCGATCACCGGGCCGCAGACCCCAGCCAACGCGCTGACGTTCTACAACAGCCTCGGCGTCCAGCACTGCACCGTCATCATCGCCGCCGGTGACGTGCCCGTCGCCGCCATGACGCAGGGGTACGCCGGGTTCCCCGACATCAAGCAGGCGGCCGTCGGCGGCGACGTCCAGGGCAAGCCGATCACGGTCGTCGACGCGTCCTCGCCCGAAAGCATCCGCAACGGCGTCAAGACGATCGTCGCCGCGTCCGCCTGACGCCCCGCTCGCCGAGCGAAGGCGAGCGAAGACGAGCGAAGACGAGCGAAGGCGAACGACCTCAGAATCGCCGCTCTTCCTCGAACCAGGCCCCGGCCGGCTGCGCGGGCACGCCCAGGCGGGCGGCCAGGCCGTGGTACGCCGCCCACGCCTGCTCGCGCAGCACGGTGTCGATCAGGTCATAGGCGTCGTTGATCGCGCTGAGGTCGGCAACCAGGCGGCGCAGCGCGCGCTCGGCGGCCTCCGGGTCCGTCGCGGCGGCGGCCGAGCGTGCCGCCCGCCGGTACGCGGCGCACGCCTCCTCCGCGAACGGCCGGGACACGTCGACCCAGTCCCGGAACGGGTTGTCGAGGTTCGCCGAGAGCCACACGGCGGACTTGGCGCCGCTGATCTCGAGGGCGACCGGGCCGCCGGCGAACCGTTCGCGCACCGCCGCCTCGGTCGTGCGGCGGGTGCCGGCGAGCACGAGGTGGCGCAGCGCCGGCAGGTCGGGCAGCGCCGCCGGGTCGAGGTTGTACGCGCCGTCGAGCCACAGGCTGACCAGGCGGTCGTGGCGGGCGAGGGCGGGCACGTCGGCCAGGGAGCCGGGCGCGGCCGCGAACGTGAGGCGCAGCCGCTCCAGGTCGCTGAGGTGGGCCAGGGCCGCGGCGGACACCGCGCCGCCGGTGGTGAGCCAGAGCCGGCGCACGCGCCGCAGGCCGGGTGGGACCGCCGCTTCCGGCGCGTCGCGCATCCGGAGGTCTATCTGGTACCCCAGCTCCGGTGCCTCGACCCGAAGCTCCGGCAGCGGACAGAAGAGCCGCAGCTGGCGAACGGTCGCCGGAAGGTGCGCCTCGCCGGCGGCGTCGTCCCAGCTCAGGAACGTGATCCCGGGGTGCGCGGCGAGGGCGTCGCCGAGGCCGCGGTCCGGGCCGGACCAGTGCACGGAAGCGCAGGACGGCAGCCGGTCCAGCTGCGACCAGTCCACCGGCCCTTCGGCGGGCACCGGCACGGCATCGGCCACCGGGCGGAGGTCCAGGTGGCGCTGCCAGCGGGACAGGCGTCGCGGGCCGGCGCCGAGGTCGATCTCGACGTACTCGTCCTCGGTGCGGCGCACGCCTCGTACGGACCGGAACGACTCCCAGGGCGAAGCCATGGGGGTCACGATACGGCCGCGCCTGCGGCGACACGCCGGACGGCGCCCTCCGGCGGCTCGGCGGCGGCGCCCGGGTGCAGGACGGCGGCGAGCGCCTCGACCCCGTCGACCAGGCGCGGGCCGGGGCGCACGACGAGCCCGTCGGCGTCGATCGCCCACACCTGCGCCCCGGGAAACATCCGCGCGACGGGCGCGGCCTGCTCGGCGGCGCCGTCGAGGTGGTAGCCGCACGGGGAGACCACGACGACGTCGGGCCCGGCGGCGACGAGGTCCGGCCACGCCGCCTCGACGGAGCGCGCGCCGGGGTGCGCGGCGACGGCCTCCCCGCCGGCCGCGGCGACGAGGTCCGGGACCCAGTGCCCGGCGGTGAACGGCGGGTCGACCCACTCGACGACGAGCACCCGGGGCCGCGGCCGGCCGGCGACCCGCGCGGCGACAGCGTCGAGCCGGGCGCGCAGCCGCCCGACGAGGCCGGCGGCCTGCTCCCCGACGCCGGCCCGCTCCCCCACGGTCACGATCGTGGCGAGCACCTCGTCGAGGGTGTGCGGGTCCAGCGACAGCACGTCGGCGCGGCACCCGAGGTGCTCGAGGGCGTCCTCGACGTGCCCGGACGGCAGCGCGCACACCCGGCACAGGTCCTGCGTCAGGATGAGGTCGGGCGCGAGGGCGGCGAGGGCGCCGGCGTGCAGGGTGTACAGGTCCGCGCCGGCCGCGAACTGCGAGCGCACGTAGGCGTCGATCTCGGCCGGCGTCATCCCCTTGGTGTCGCGCCCGCCGACGACGACGGTCTTCTCGGCGCGGGCCGACGGCGGCTCGTCGCACTCGAAGGTGACCCCGACGAGATGCTCGCCGAGGCCGAGGGCGTAGACGATCTCGGTGGCCGACGGCAGCAGTGACACCAGGCGCATCCTGCGACCGTAGCGCGTGGCACGTTTCCGGGATTTGAACCGGCCGGGGCGCCCCTAACGTTCATGTCAACAGCAACGACATACCAAACACCAAGGGGATACCGAAGATGAGCGACATCGACACCGGCTCCTACGACGGCGGCCACGACGTGGACTACGGCCACTACGAGGCCGGCCAGGAGCACGACGGCCTCGACCAGCTGCACCAGGCCCACGGCTCGGAGGCCGACTACAACAACCAGTACGGCGTGTACGAGAACGACCACCACGCCGCCGAGTCCACCGACTTCTCGCAGGGCCACCACGTCGAGTACGACCAGGCGCCGGCCGTGCACTACGAGTCGGACGACTACACCAACTACTCGCACGACGCGACCGAGGACGACCACGTCTTCGCCGCCGAGGGCAGCGAGCACGCGCACCAGGCGGAGTTCGGTGAGCTCGACGCGCTGCAGCAGCGCTTCGACACCACCTTCGCCGAGGGCACCGAGTACCACGGCGGCGGCGCCGAGCTGGGTGTCGCGTCGAACTGAGCCTCAAACGGCCCTTGGACTGCGGCCGGCCACCCATCGCGGGGTGGCCGGCCGTCGCCGTTCGCGCCGTCAGTTCTTCGACATCGGTGGCAGGTCGTACGTGCCGACCCGCTGGTCGCCGAACAGCATCATCGCGAGGCCGGTCGGGTCCTGCCCGCCGGCGGCGTACGCGTCCGCCTGCTCCTGCGTCCAGTCGTACCGCAGCGTGAACGTCTTCGACGCCCCCGGCGCGAGCGTGCCGGCCGAGCACAGGTTCATCCGGTCGCCGCCGCCCGTCTCGGTGCGCACGACCGGGCAGTCGCCCTGCGGCGCCGTCATCCAACTCAGCAGGACCCGCACGGAGACGTCGGCGACCGGGGCGCTGCCGGTGTTGCGGACGGTCACCGTCAGCGCGCCGTGGTGGGACGAGCCGGAGGCCGGCAGGGCCCGGAGGGTGCTGGCCACCGTGACGCCGCGGTCCGGTGACGTGAACGACGTCGAGCCGCCGACCTGCTTGAACTTGTCGCCGCCCCACTGGTAGATGCGCCACTGCATCGTGACGGTGATCGGGTGCATCCCGCCGCCGACCCGGTCGCTCACGCGCAGCCACAGCTCGCCCGAGCCGTCGGCGCCGAGGTCCTCCACCCACTGGATCGCGCCGGGCGCTTCGGAGTACGACGGGAAGCCGTCGACCGCCCGGATGTCCGCGCCGACGCGGTCGAACACGACCAGCGCGGCGGTGCCCGGGTTGCTGCCGCCGCAGTAGTACAGCCCGACCGTCTCGGGCCGTCCGTCGCCGATGCTGCCGAGGTCGGCCTGCAGGGTCCGGAGCAGCTGCACGTTGCCGCTCCTGCCGTCCTTGAAGGTCAGGTTTCCGGTGGGACAGGGGCCGATCTGGTCTTCGGCGGGCAACGTGAATGTCAGGTTGCACAGGTCGGCGGCGCTGACCAGGCCGCCCGTGGCCGGGTGGGCGCAGTCGACGGCCGTCGAGGCGATCGGCGGGCCGCCGGCCGCCGAGGGCGGCGTGGTGTCGGTGTTGCGCGGTGACTCCGGCGGCGACTGCTGGATCACCACCGACGGCGACGGCGACCCGGGCGGCGGGCTGAGCTGGACCGACGCCGAGCCGCCGGGCAGTGGCGGGCCGTCGGCGCCGCGGTCGCGGGCGGCGAAGGCGGCGACCGGCGCGATGACGGCGATCACCGCCACCGCCGATGCGACGGTGACGCGCACGGTCCGGCGGTGGCGCACCGTGCGGCGCACCGGGTCCATCCCGGCGAGCTTGACGTGGGGCGCGGCGGCGGCGCTGAAGCCGGCGAACGCCGCGTCGAGCAGGTTGTCGTAGTCGTCAGCCATGGTTGTCCTCCCGTACGTCGGCGAGCTCGGCGGCGAGGGCGGCGCGCCCGCGGTGCAGCCAGACGCGCACCGTGCCCTCCGCGGCGGCGAGCTGCTGGGCGATCTCCGCGACCGACAGGTCGGCGAGGTGGCGCAGGACCACCGCCGTGCGCTGGTTGGGCGGCAGCTTGGCCAGCGCCGCGGCGAGGGCGACGCGGTCCGGGCTCGGCCCGGCGACGTGCTCCTCGCGCTGGCGGCGGGCGAAGTCCAGCGCCGCCCGGCTGCGCCGCCAGCGGCTGGTGGCAAGGTTCCAGGCGACCCGGCGCACCCACGCCGCCGGGTCGTCGTACGTGCGCAGCCGCTCCCAGCGCGGCAGCGCCCGGCAGAACGCCTCCTGGACCAGGTCCTGGGCGGCGCCCAGGTCGCCGGTGTAGGCGTAGAGCTGTAGCACCAGGCCGCGCGCGTGCGCGGCGTAGAACTCGTCGATGTCCTGGCTCGCCGGAGGCGACGCGTCCAAGGCCTCGGTGTGCAATGGGTTCACACCGTTCCTCCCCCTCGTGACACGGCCGGCATCCGTCCGGCCCGATGCCAACGACACGCTTCGCCGGGCCGGGGAGTTACAGGCGAGTTTCTGCCGGAATCACGACAGTCAGCGGGCCATGCCGGGCGCCGTCTTCGCGAAGGTGTTCTTGGCGGCCGTGATGAGACGGTCGCGCGCGTCGTTCTTCTGCTTCTGCGTCCACTGCACGCCGTCGTTGCGCTGGGCGAGGAAGTACAGCCGCAGCTGCAGGTTGCTGTCGCGCACCGACAGGTCGAGCTTCAGCGTGCCCTTCTGCTGGTCGTTATCGCTCGGCGTCTCGTAGACGATGGCCTCCTCGCCGAGGCCGGGCACGGGGCTGTTGGGGCCGGCGAGCTTCGCGGTCTCGGTCTCCTGCGCCTGGCCGGTGACCGCCGTGGAGACGTCCTTGTAGGCGAGCACCTGGACCATCAGGCTCATCGTCTGCGCCTCGGGCTTGCCGACGTTGTGCGCGCGGCTGTACGAGCAGCTGCTGTTGTTGACGACCGCGCCGGGCGAGCGGACCGGGTACTCCTTGGCGAGCTCGCCCTCGAAGAGGTCGTACAGCGGCGTCGGGTCGGACGCGTTGCACTGGTTCTCCGGCACCTTGTCCAGGTCGTACTTCGCGTTGCCCGGCGCCTGTCCCCCGGCCGAGGCGCGTGCGCCGCTGCCGCCGGTGGCCGTCGGACTCGTGTCCGGCCGGTCGCCGAACAGCAGGACGGCCCCGGCCACGCCGCCGCCGAGCACCAGCACGCCGACGAGGGCGAGCACGACGATCAGCGCCGGTGCGAGGCCCCTGCGAGGCGCCGCGGGCGGCGTCGCGGCGGGCGGGCGGGGGAACATCGGCGGCGCGACCGCCGGAACGGCCGGCGACACGGGCGCGGGCGCGTAGGCGGGCGTGGACACCGGCGCGGGCGCGTAAGCGGGCGTGGACACCGGCGCCGGCGCGTAAGCGGGCGTGGACACCGGCGCCGGCGCGTAAGCGGGGGTGGACACCGGCGCGGGCGCGTAGGCGGGTGTGGACGTCGCGGCGAAGGTCTGCGTCGACGGGTACGGCACGGTCGACACCGGTGCGGCCGGACCCGGCACCGCCGAGACGGGCACGGCGACAGGCGCGGTGGCGTTGGGCACGCGGTTGACGTGGAGCGCGCCCTCGGCGACGACCAGCTCCGGCTGCTCGGCGACGACCGGCGCGATGCCGAGGGCCTCGTGCAGCAGCGTGGCGACGAGGGGGATGCGGCTGGAGCCGCCGACAAGGAACAGCCCGGCGATCGCGGCGGTGCCGACGCCGGACTCGTTGACCAGGGCGCGGGTCATCGAGATCGTGGAGCGCAGCACCGGGCGGGCGAGGCCCTCGAGCTGCTCGCGGCCCAGCGGCACCTCCTTGCCCAGCGCCGGGACCATGACGACGGTGCCGCTGGCGCGCGAGAGCATCTCCTTGGCCGAGCGAACGTCGTCCCACAGCTGGCGGCGGGTCGCCGGCGACGTCCACAGCTCGCCGTAGGTGGCCTGCAGGAAGGCGATGACGGCGGCGTCGACGTCGAGGCCGCCGACGTCGTTGAGCCCGTCGGAGGCGACCTGCTCGAAGCCGGTCGGCGTGCGCCGCAGCAGCGTCACGTCGCAGGTGCCGGCGCCCAGGTCGTACACGAGCACGCACGACCCGGCCGGCAGCGCGCCGCCGCGGGTGTGCGCGAAGTAGGTGGCCGCGGCGGTGGGCTCGCCGACGAGCTCGATGTTGACGAACCCGGCCTGGCGGGCCGCCTCGACGAGCACGGCGCGGCGGCCCTGGCCCCAGTTGGCGGGGTGGGTGAGCGCGACGTCGCGGACCGGCCCGGCGACCCGGCCGGCCTCGCGGGCGACCCGGCCGAGGACGGCGGCGACGAGCTCGCGCACGCCGACCTCGCCGTCGCCGAGCAGCACCGCGGTGTCGTCGATGCGCCGCTTCGGGTTCGGTTCGAGCCGCTCGGGTGCGCTGCGGGCCAGGTGCGCGGCGTCGCGGCCGGTGTGCAGCTGCCCGTCGGGGCCGAGCAGGACGGCGGAGGACAGCAGCGGCGAGCCGTCGAAGAGCAGCGGCTGCACGCGCGCGTCGGGCCGCTGGAGCATCGCGATGGTCGTGGAGGTGCCGAAGTCGATCCCGAGGCGCAGGCGCGCAGCTGTCATGGTCGGCGAGGATAACAGGCAGCCACCTGCCGTTATGCCAGGAATCGGCGCCCGTTCGCGCCGAATCGGAGCAACACCTCCGGTACCACAGGAGGCACTACGCTTGTAGTCGATCTCACTACGAATGTAGTCTCAGAGGCATGCCGACCACGCTTCTGTCGCCCGACCGGCTCTGGCCGGTCGTCGCCGAGCAGCGCACCGCCGTTGCGGACCTGCTCGCCACGCTCACCCCCGACGAGTGGCGCGGCCCGACGCTGTGTACACAGTGGACGGTGCGCGAGGTCGTCGCCCACCTGACGCTGCAACAGATGCGCCTCGGCGAACTCCTCGACGGCCTGCCCACGATGCTGCGCGCCGGCCGCGACCTCGACCGTGGCATCCGCGACCTGGCCGCCCGGCGCGCGGCGAGGTCGACCGACGCGCAGCTGCTCGAGCTGCTGCGCGCCTCGATCGACTCGCGCCGGACCAACCCCAGCGTCACCGCGATGGAGTCGCTCACCGACACCATGGTGCACGCCCAGGACATCGCCATCCCGCTCGGCCGCGACCTGCCGATGCCGCCCGACGCCGCCGCGGCCGCCGCCACCCGGATGTGGACGATGCGCTGGCCGCGCCCGTTCCCGATCAAGCGCACGCTGTCGGGCTTCGGCCTGCGCGCCGCCGACGCCGAGTGGCGGGCCGGCGAGGGCCCGGCGGTCGAGGGCCCGATGTCGGCGCTGCTGATGCTCAGCACCGGCCGGCTCATCGCACTCGACCGCCTGTCCGGCCCCGGCCTGCCCTCGCTGAGCTCCGCCGTCGGCCGGTAACTAGTCCAGGCAGAACTCATTGCCCTCGGGGTCGGCCATCACGATGTGCCCGGCCGCGAACGGCGGCGCCGGCTCGTAGCGCGCAAGGCGGGTGGCGCCGAGCGCACCGAGCCGCTCCGCCTCCGCTTCGAGGGCCGCCATCCGCGCGTCCCCCGCGAGGCCGGGAGCGGCCCGCACGTCCGGGTGCAGGCGGTTCTTGACCTGCTTGCCCTCCGGCACCCGCTGGAAGAACAGCCGCGGCCCGACGCCGCCGGGGTCGACCACCGCCGATGCATCGTTCCAGCGTTCGCGCGGCACGTTCCAGGCCTCGAGGGCCTCCTCCCAGGTCGAGAACCCCGCGGGCGGGTCCTGCACCCGGTAGCCGAGCACCTGCGCCCAGAACTCGGCCAGCGCCCCCGGGTCGGCACAGTCGAACGTGAACTGAACTTCGCGGCGATCCGTCATGCCCCCAGTCTGCCGGGGATAGCGGACAGATTCCTTCCGTATTGGATGGCAGGATCGATCCCGTGACCGTCGAGGGGACCACCGAACGGGTGCTGCGGCTGCTCGGCCTGCTGCAGCGCCGCTCGTCCTGGACCGCCACCGAGCTCGCCGCCGAGCTGCGCGTCACCGACCGCTCGGTGCGCCGCGACGTGGAGCGGCTGCGCGCGCTCGGCTACCCGGTGCACGCGACGGCGGGCGTCGGCGGCGGCTACCGCCTGGGCGCCGGCACCCGCCTGCCGCCCCTGCTGCTCGACGACGAGGAGGCGATCGCGACCGCGGTCTCGCTGCGCCTGGCCTCGGCCGGCACGGTCGCCGGCGCCGGCGAGGCCGCGCTGCGCGCCCTGGCGAAGCTCGACCAGGTGATGCCGCCGCGCCTGCGCGCCGAGGTCCGCGCCGTGCACGGCGCCACCGACACGCTCGTCGACCCGGGCGCCGAGATCGACGCCGACCTGCTCGTCACTCTGGCCCGCGCCTGCCGCGACGCGGTCCGGGTCCGCTTCCGCTACGCCACCCGCGACGGCGGCGAGCGCGAGCGCACCACCGAGCCGGTCCGGATGGTCACCACGGGCCGCCGCTGGTACCTCATGGCCTGGGACGTCGACCGGGACGACTGGCGCACGTTCCGCCTGGACCGCATGCACGAGGTGACGGCGACCGACTGGCACTTCCGCCCGCGCGAGCACCCGGACCCGGCCGGTTACGTGCAGCGCTCGGTCGCCGAGGCGCCGTACCGCCACATCGCCCGCCTCCAGGTCCACGCCACCGAACAGTGGGTCCGCGAGATGGTCCCCCCGCAGGTGGGCCGGGTCGAGAGCGCCGGCACCGACGGCTGGTGCCTGCTCGTCCTGGGCGCCGACCACCTGGACTGGCTGGCGGTGTACGTGGCCCGCCTGGGCGCCGAGGTCCGCATCGTGGAGCCCCCGGAGCTACAAGAAGCCGTCGCTCGCCTCGCGGCCCGCCTGTCCGTCATCGCGACCGCTCCCGTACGCCGGCGCCCGCAGCTCGGGGATGTGTTCGAACACCAGGCCGGAGATGAGGACTGAGCCGCCCTGCGACACCTCGCTGGTCGAGTCGCGACCGTGCCGGGTGCATCGGATGACGATCCGCACCGGGCCGTCGATCCGTTCGCGCCCGCGCGTGCGCCGGCCCCGCAGGTCGATCTTCGCGTCGAAGCTCGGCAACTCCATGCGCATGCGGCGGCCGGAGAGCGGCAGCGGGAACCTCCGGGTGTCGTCCAGCGCGCTGATCGTGATGTCGCCGGCCGGCATGCGCGGATTCCGTGCCCTCCAGCGCACGGCGAGGAGCGTCGCCGCCAGGACGGCCACCAACGACAACCAGATGACGAGCGTCACCGTGGCTCCGCGCGCGAGCACCTCGACCGACACCGGTTCGTCGAACGACCGCACCGCCGGCCTGACCTTGAGGTCGAGCCGGGGCCGGAGGGCGTCCTGCCACGGCGAGGTCACGGTGCCGCTCAGCCCGAGCCGGACGTCTTCGCGGACGGCGCGCGTGAACGGCAGAAACGGCCGGCCGCCCGACAGGCCGTGCAGCGTGATGTCGAACTGCCGTCGCGCGCCCGGTGCGAGTTCGATGGTCGCCGGCAGGTCGGCCTCCACCGACGCCGCTGGGTCGGTGTGCACCGCGAGTCCCGTAACGGTGAGCGGCACGTGTGTCGTGTCGGATCGAAGGGTGAGCCGCAGCCGGTCGGTGCCGATGCTCTCCCAGTCGGCGGACACACCGCCGAAGGTGTCCCCGGCCAGCGCCGCCCCGGCCGCGTCCAGCCGCGCGTCGGTCTTGCTCCGGTCGAGGTAGCCCGGCAGGTCCGGCAGCTGCGCCGGGTTGATGACGACCGTGTTCGGCAGCACCGACCGCAGGGCCTGCTCGCCGCCGCGACCGTTCGCGACCAGCGGTACCGCGTATCCGCCGATCCAGGACTTCTGCAGCGCGGCGGCCCGGCTGCGCAGGCCGAGCCACGCGGGCCCGGACGGGTCGACGTACGGCGAACCGGCCGGCGGCGCGTTCGTGCCGTCGGTCACCAGCACCGCCGCGGCGACGGGCGCGGCTCCCGCCCGTCCGAACTCGCGCAACGCGGCCTCGATGGCCGCGCCGAAGTCGGTGGCGCCGCCGGCCGGCACAGCGGGCAGCGCGCCGACGATGGCCTCGGGGGATTTCGCGGGACCCAGGTACCGCGGGGTGACCGCCGAGTCGAACGTGTAGAGCGCCACGTAGTCGCGGGGCGAGAGGTCGGCGATCAGGGCCCGGACGTCGGCGCGGGCCGCCTCGTAGCCGGCGGCGTTCATCGACGCCGACGTGTCGACCAGGATCACGTAGTCGGCCGGGACGTCGTCGAGACCGAGCGACCGCAGGATGTCCGTCGGCGTCGGCGGTTCGGCGTGCGCCGCGGGCGCGGCCGGTGCGAGCACGCTCAGGGCGGCGGCCGCGACGCACGCCGCCAGCCGGGCGGTCAGGCGCCGGCGACCGCGCCGGGACCGGTTGGGCGGGGAGGTGATCACGCGCCGGCTCCTCAGTTCCTGGCGTCGCGGCCGAGGCGGCCGCGGATGCCGCGTTCGAGAGTGACGAGTGGTTCGATGACGTTGATCGGGCGCGCCAGGCCACGGACCCTCGGCCGGCCCTCGACGTGCTCGATGTTGATGAAGTCGCGGAAGTCGAAGGTATCCGACCAGTTCAGGTGGAAGCCGATCGCCGAAGTCGCGAAGTAGGACACCCGCTCCGCCAGGAAGAACGTGCGCAGGGCCTCGCGCACCAGCGGCGCACCGCTGTGGCGGTGGTTCTGGCAGGTCCAGTCGAAGTACGCCTGCGCGTGCGTGTCGGGAACCTTCGGCAGCCGGCCGCCGTCGGCGTCCTGCGTCACGAAGCCCGCCCGCACCGCGTTGTTGAAGATCACGGGATCGTCGAACTTCGTCACGCAGACCGCGACGTGCTGGGGCAGCCGGCCCCGCTCGAGCTTCCCGACGGCGGCGGTTCTTGCCACCAGCATCTGCAGTACCCCATAGAAATACTGGAAGTTGTCCGTCGCCGCGTCGCCCGCGAGCGGGTCGAACAGGTAGAGAATCCCGTTGGCCTCGGCCAGAAAGTCGACGACGTCCGGTGCGACGCGGTTCTGGGAGTAGGCGACGCCGGGGGCGTCCTGGATCTCCAGGACGAACTCGGACTCGCGCCGGCGCGGTCGGCGGCGCAATAACGACGGCCCGCGACCCGGCTCGATCGTCTCGCCGTGGAACGACCACGCCAACCGCGCGGGAGCGAGCGTCGCGTTCGGGAACTGCCGCTGGCGCGTCAGCGTGTCGACGCCGTCGAGCAGGAAGCGGGTCGCCTCCTCGGTGGTCCCCGACACCCGCCACGTGCCGTAGGTCGCGGGATCGTTGGCCACCGCGATCGGCAACGCCGCCAGGAACGTCGTCTTGCCCGAGGCGGTGCCGCCCCAGATCCCGATACGCACCGACGGGAGCCGGGCACCGGCCGACGGCGGCATGACCGGTGCCGGTATGGGCACGGGAGTCGGCCCGCCAGCCGGTTCGTGCGGCGCGTCGGTCTCGCGCGGGTCGGGGCTGTTCACGGTCCACCTTCCGGATATGGCGGGAGCAGGGCGTCGCGGCCGAGCAGGATCAGGCCGTCCGCGGTGCCGAGGGCGATGCTCGACGATCCGGCGCTGATGCCGTAGATGGGGGTGCCGATCGGGACGCTGTGCCGCACGGCGCCGGCGGCGGGGTCCCAGATGCGCAGCGTCCCGGCCTCGTCGCCGGTCGCCAGCAGCCATCGCCCCGGCCCGGCGCCGATCGCGGTCATCGCCCAGACCCGGCCTTCGTGCCCGCCGAGCGCGGCGCCGACGGGCCGCCGCGCGGCGAGGTCCCACAGCTCGACCGTGCCGCCGGCGCCGCCGACCGCGAGCAGTGGGTGGGCGCGGGCTCCGGCCAGCGGGGCCAGCGCGGTGACGAACCGGGTGCCGCACCGCAGCGTGACCTCCGCCGGCCAGCGCCGCAGGGGGTCCCACAGGCGGACGGCGCCGTCCCAGCCGCCGATGGCCAGCCGCGAGCGGCGGCCGGGCAGTGCGGTGAGCGCGAGCAGACCGCCGAGGTCCGCGGCCGGGCGCCGCTCCACCCGCCGCCCGGTGTCGAGGTCCCAGACGTGAACCGCGCCGTTGGCCGCGCCGGCCGCGAGCAGCCGCCGGCCGCGCCGGTCCGGCACCGGCGCGAGCGCGATCACCGGTCCGGCGTGGCCGAGCAGTTCCTCGCCGGCCGCGTCGCCGGTATCCGGTTCCCACAGCCGCACGGCGCCGTCCTCGCCGCCGGTCGCCAGCAGCGCGTTGCCCGCCGCGTCGGCGACGGTCGCGAGCGCGTTGATCCGGCCGTACCGGCCGGCGAGCTCGACCGGCGCCGGCCCGGACGGATCCCACAGCCGCACCCGGCCGTCGCTGCCCCCGCCGGCCAGCCGGACCGCGCCGGCGCGGTCGACGACCGGCGCGAGGCTGACCACGCCCGCTTCCGGCCGCCCGGCGGTGTCGCCGTCCTCGTCGAACGGATCCCAGATCCGCACGGTGCGATCGTGTCCCCCGGTGGCCAGCAGCGGCGAGCCGTGCGGCCCGGGCACGACGGCCGCCGCGAGCACGCCGTCGGTGTGGCCGGCGAGGACCGCGAGCGGCCGCCCCGGTCCCAGCGGCTCCCACACGAGCACAGTGCGGTCGTCGCCGGCCGTCGCCAGGCGCGTCGCCCCGTCGGCGTGGGCGGCGACGACGGCCCAGATCCTCCGCGTGTGCCCCACCAGAGGCGCGCCGGCGGGCGCGCCGGTCACCGGATCCCACAGCTGTACCACACCGTCGTCGGTCCCGGCCGCGAGCAGCGCCCGGCCGGTCGGGCCGTCGGTGAAGCCGGCGAGGGCGGTCACCGCGCGGCCGTGGCCGGCGATCGCGGCGCCGGCGGTGGCGCCGGTGTACGGATCCCAGGCGCGCAGCCCGCCTTCGCTGTCGCCGGCGACGATCACGTCGGCGCCGTCGGGGGCGGTGAACGTCGCCATCGCCGACACCGGCCCCGGCAGGCCGGTCAGCGGCGGGCCGACGGGGTCGCCGGTGTCCAGGCTCCACACCCAGACGGTGCCGCCATCCGTGCCCGCCGCGACCAGGGTGTCCCCCGCCCGGCCGCGCAGCGCGGCGATCGACCAGACCGGCCGGGTGTTGCCGATGAACGGCGCAGCCGCCGACTCGCCGGTCGTCGGGTCGACGATGCGGATCGTGCCGTCGAGGCTCCCGGTGAGCAGCGTTGCGCGACCGTCGTCGTGGGCGACGGTCGCCATGGCGCGCACGGCGTCGCGATGGCCGGCGATGGGCGCCCCGATCGGGCGTCCGACGAGCGGGTCCCAGATCTGCACCGAGCCGTCCGCCCCGCCCACGGCCAGCAGCGCCGACCCGTCCGCGCCGCGCAACGCGGCCAGCGAGCACGCGGCGCTCGCCGCGCCGCTCAGGGTGTGGTGCAGTGCCTGCCGGACCAGCCAGGCCGCCTGCAGCGTCCAGTGGCCGTTCTCGCCGGGATGCGGCGGATCGTCGAACCGGCTCCGGCCGGTGTGCCGCGCGACGGCGAGCCGGCGCAGGCCGCGCCGGTCGTGGACGGCGGCGCCGACGAGGCGGTGCCGGGCGCCGATCACGCCGGCGATCTCGGCGGGTACCTTCGGCCGGCCGAACGCGTAGCGAACGGCGTCGGCGCCGAGCGCCTGCTGGTCCAGCGCGTCGAGGACCGCCGGGCGCTCGGCCAGCATGGCCCAGCCGACCGGGCCGGCCAGCGCCGCGTGCTCCGACAGGTGCCGGACCACGTACGGGTTGAGCTGAGCGCCGTCCGCGGCGTCGGTGAGCAGCGCCGCGAGGATCCGGGCGTGCCGGCGGGCGATGGTCGCCTCGTCGTCGGCCGCGGTCACCTCCTCCTGGAATGTGCGGTGGGCGAGGCGGTAGACCGTCTGGCCGTCCTGCAGGTCCACCATGAGGTACGGCATGGCCCTCGCCCGCAACAAGGCGATCGCGTCGCCGTTCAACGGGCCGGGAGCGGTGCCCGGCGACAGCGCCCGCGCGATCGTCGTCCAGACGCCGTCCGCGATCGGCGCCCCGCGCCCGCGGGCGTAGGCCAGGGCGTGTATGAGGGCGTGGAAGCGGGGGTCGGCCTCCTCGATGCGCCGGGCCGCCGTGGCGAACAGCGAGCGGTGGTCGCCCTCCAGCAGGGTGCGCAGCCGGTCCGCGGCGAGCAGGGCGGGGCGCTCGATGACCTCGTGGACGGCGAGCCGGGCGAAGAGGAAGTCCCGGTCGGCGCCGACGAGCAGCGCGACGTCGTCGAAGGTCGCCGGGTCGACGCCCGCGAGCTCGCCCCGGTCGTACGCGTACGCCAGCCGGCGAGTCACGTACCGCGACACCGCGGCGGGGTCGCCGCCGACGTCGACCAGATCGGCCGGTGCGACGTCGAACGCGTCGAGGATGTCCTGCTCGGACGGCTGCGGAAGGCCGAGCCCGTCGGCCGTGGACCGGCGCGTGCCGACGACCAGGCGCACCCGGGGCAGGCCCGCGAGGCGGCGCAGCACCAGGTCCGCGATCACGAGCGGCTGCCGGGCCTCGTCGAGCGCGTCCACGATGACGGTGAACGCTCCCGGCCGGCCGGCCATCGCCTCGAGCAGCCACGCCGACAGCTCGTTGACGCTGTCGACGGCCGGCACCGGCCCGAGCGCGGCGGCGGTGGCGATCGCCGCGATGGCGTCGGCCGGCGTCGAGCCGGTCAGCAGCAGCGCGGCGTCGAAGACCTCGTCGTCCGGCCGGAACTCGTCCGGCAGCACGGTGAGCAGCCCCAGCCGCGACAGCGTCGCCCGCAGCGCCGGGCGGGACTGGACCAGCAGGTGACCGAGGATCGCCGACTTGCCGCAGCCCGGGGGGCCGGTCACGACCAGCATGCCCGCGCCGCGCTCGCGCAGCCAGCGGATGATCGCGCGCTGCTCCGCCTCGCGCCCCTCGAAGAACCATGGGTACTCGGTGTTGTCGTCGCTGCGCGCCTTGGGGATGAAGTGCGTGCGCTCCTCGGGCGTCAGCCGGGCGAGCACCCGCCGCATCTCGTCGGCGATGTCGAACGGGGTGAGCGTGCGCAGCGCGGGGCGCCGGCGCACGAGCGCCGCGTCGCCGATGCCGAGGTCGATCGCCTGGCCGTCGAGCAGCGTCCGCTGCAGCTCGCGGCCCAACGCCGGCAGCGGGATCTCGTCGACGGCCGCGAACGTATGGTCGAGGCAGTGCTCGAGGTTGGTGGAGAAGTCACCGATCCACGCGGCGCCCTCGCCGGAGGCGCTGACGAGCAGCGCACGCCGACCGCCGAACTGATCGAAGAACATCGCCCCCGCGAGCAGTTCGGCATAGCGTTTCGACTGGCAGGCGTCGATCACGACGAGCGTCCAGCCCTGTTCGGACCCGGCGTTGCGCCGGTTCAGCGCGGCGGCGAGCTGGTCCGGGCTGATGCCCAGGATCTGCATGTTCCGCGGGGTTCGCGCCGTGGCGAGGGCGGCCTCCCTGCCGTTGGACCACCCGTGGCCGACCCAGTACAGCACGCTGTGGTGGATCTCCTCGCCGCTCGACCAGGCGTGCAGCCTCTTGTTGATCGCGTCGGCGCCGCGCTCGGGCATCGGCGTGTCCCAATGGTCCCGGACCGCGCCGAACGCGGACAGCGCACGCGCCACCCGGCCCACCTCCCGCTCGACCGGCAGCGACTCGTAGCCGGCGTCGTCGTAGTGGCCGATCGCGATCGGCACGAACCGGACCGGCGGCGAGGCGGCGGCCTCAGTCATCGGCGCCGTCGGCGTCGGCGGAGATGCCCACGACCAGCTGGCTGACCGGCGAGTACCCGGAGCCCGCCACCTGCAGCCGGAAGATGCCCGGCTCGGGCAGCCGCGCCAGCGCATGCACGACCCCGTCGCGCCGCTCCAGCTTCGCCGACGCGACCGGCTGCTTCGTGACGGGGTCGACGATGGTGCACGTGGCGTCGGCGGGATGCTCCAGCCCCGTCACGACGGCCGACCACGGCTCGCCGGCGACGACGGGATGGTCCGGCGCGTCCAGGCCGATGCGCCCGGCCGCGAGCGTTGGCCCGAGGTGATCGCGGTCGGGCTCGCGCGCGATGTGGACGGCGTGCCGGACGACGTCGGAGGCCCGGGCCAGGCCGCCGTGCTGCTGGGGCAGGTAGGTCGCCTCGGCGCCGGGCAGCTGCGCGGCGCCGAGGGGCACGGTGCCGTCGCCCTGGCGGTCGCGCCGGCGCATCCGCCCGTCGGCGTCGTGGTAGCACTCCAGCGGCGACAGCTCGACGGTGCCGCCGGCGATCCGCAGGTTCGTCGCCGTCGGCTGGTCCGAGCCGATCACCGGCCGGTGGCCGGCGGGCGTGACCCGGGCCAGGCGCCTGTGGAACGCCGCGGCCGCCGCCGCGAGCTCGGGATCGCCGCCGATCGCCGCGACGTCGTCGGCGGTGAGACCCCGCACGCCGGTGCCCTCGTCGACGCACTGGTAGGTCGGCAGGAGGTCGTACACGCCGGGCAACGTGCGGCTCAGGGCGCGCATGCCCCGGTCCGGGCGCCGGCGCAGCAGCGCCGAGGCCGGCCGGGTGGCCGGCAGCGGCACCGGGGAGTCGCCGGAGGCGAGCATCGCCACGGCGCGCACGGCGCCGTAGAAGGGGGTGCCGAGCGTGATGCCGGCTCGGATCTCGTCGGCCACGCCGGCGATGAGCGACAGGCAGCGCACCAGCAGCCCGCCCATCGAGTGCGCGATGAGGACCAGCCGCGCCGGCCGGCCGGCCGGATCGAGCCGGCGCGCCGCGTCGTGGACGGGATGGCGCCGCCACCGCTCCAGATGCGCCATCGCGGCCTCCGCCAGGCGGGCCGCGTTGTGCTCGACGGGCAGGCGCCAGTCGTAGGGGAACTCGGCGAGTGCCGCCGGGTGGGGTACCACCTTGTGCAGCGCGTCGAGGAGGTCGGTGTAGGGCTCCTGCCCGCGCAGCACCGGCAGCCACACCGGCGCCCGCAGCAGCCGCGTGGCGGCGATCCGGCCGTAGCGACCCGCCCGCTCGTCGTCGTCGAGGTGCAGGCGGCGCAGGTTCGAAGCGGTGAGCCAGCCCCGGGCGAACACGCTCGGGTGCAGACCCCACAGCACGTCACCGGTGGCGGTGTCGACGAGCTCGCTACCCAGGATGCCCGGGACAACGATGATCGCGTCCTGGTTGACCCATTGATCACCGGGGGCGCCGTCGATGGGCATGCCGGGAGACTATCTGCCCGGTGATCGCCGAGGGGGCAGCTGATCAGCCGGGATGTCTCGTCCCTTTGTCGCCGGATACCGCAATGACGCATGTGGATGCCGCCGCGGATACTCGTGCGGCGGCGCGGTGATCACCGGGGCGGGCCCGCGCACGGCTGGGCTTTCACCTGATTCCGGAGACGACGATGCCGGAGCGCACCGATGGGGCGCGGGCGGACCGCGAGCGGTAGCCGGCGAAGGCCGCCGCCGGTCCCGGGCCGACCGCGACGCCGAGGTGCGCGAGCTCCTCCTGTGCCTGCAGCAGCTGGGCGTCGGACACCAGGACCACGTCGTCCAGGGCGTGCGCGGCGAGGTCGAGAATGATGGCGCCCGCCTCGAGGCCGCCGACCATGCAGTCGGCGATGGACTCACCGGTCGCCCGCTCGCCCGCTGACGGCGCCAGGTGCTCCCGCACCGGGCAGGAGACGGTCAGTTCCACGCCGATCAGTGCCGGGCGGCGGACCTTCGGCAGCAGCGACAGCGCGAGGCCCACGCCGGCCGCGAGACCGCCGCCGCCGATCGGGACGAAGATCTCGTCGAGGCGGCCGCACTGCTGCAGGAGCTCGAGGCCGAGGGTGGCGTTGCCGTAGATGAAGTCCCAGATGGTGGCGGACGAGCAGTAGAGCAGTTCGTGGGCTGCGGCGAACTCTCTGGCCGCGGCGCTGACGGTGGCGAAGTCGCCGCCGGCCGGCACGACCCGGGCGCCGCAGTCCAGCAGTCGGCGGATCTTGGATTCGTCCGCGTCGGCCGGCACGAATACGTAGGTCGGGGTCGTGTTCAGCGTCGCCAGCGCGCGGCCGGTGTTGCCCGACGATGCGCAGACGACTCCGCGGCATTGCTGCGACGGCGGCGCGGCGAACAGGAAGTTCGCCGCGCCGCGGGTCTTGAACGAGCCGCACACCTGGAGGTCCTCGCGCTTGACGAGGGCGCCGCCGGCCGCGACGACCGGGGTTCGGACAATGGTGCCGGCCACTCGGCGCCAGGCGTGCCTGATTGCCGCGACATGGTCGCCTTTGGTGCGCGGCATCGTCTCACCTCGCCGGCAACGGACGCTTGCTCCGCATTGACGGCGAACAGTAACGTACCGAGACGTCGATCTGGTGGAGGGGAAGCCTTGAAGCTCGCCGACTGGCTGCAGATTATTTCACTTCTGGCCGTTGTCGTCGCCCTCCTTCTCAACTACCGGCAGGCGCGGGAAACGGCCAAGCAGGCCACCGAGGCGTCGAAGCAGGTGACGGTCTCCACCACGATGATGCGCCAGGACGCCTATCGGCAGATGACCAACTACGGTGCCAACTTCAACGCGATCCTCTTTCAGTCCGGCGACGACCTGCTGCACTGGTTCCTGGCGTCCAGGGGCATTCCGACCGGCACGCACGAGCAGAACCTGCGCCACATGTTCATGTTCGTGAGGATGGACGTCCACGAGTCGGTCTACCTGTCGCACAAGGAGGACTTCCTCGAGGACTCGGCCTGGGAGGCGTGGCGGCAGGTGCTGCTGGCCGACGCCGCGACGGCGGAGTTCCGCGCGGTCTGGCGGGCGGCTTCCCTGCACTACGTCGGCGACTTCCGGTCCTATGTGGACTCCATCGTGGCCGAGACCATCGCCGAGCCCGCTATCGAGACCGCCGCCGCCACGCGCGCACCGGCTCAGCGCGGGAACTGAGGCAGCGAGGCCTGCGAGAAGTCCTCGATCTCCTCCTGCAGGTCGCGCGCGGCGGAGGTGTCGAACCGGTTCAGACCCCGGTGTACCAGATGCATGGTTTGCACGAGGTCGTGGATCCGGCTCTCCGGCGGCAGCGCGAACACGGGCGCCAGCGAGTCCGCCACCCCATCGAGCTCGCCGCGCGAGGCCCGGGCCAGGGCCAGGGCGATCCGCGAGTCGGCCTCACAGGTGAAGTCGAACGTCGGGTCCTGCGGGTCGCGGTACGCCTCGATGGCCTCGACCGCGAACCGCTCGGCGTCCGCCGACTCCTCCGGCAGGCTCGCCAGCGTGCGCCCGGCGTAGTACAGCTGGCGGGGCCGGCCGAACGTGCACAGGCCGCCGAGGGCGTCGAGGTCGTCCGGGCGGGCGCGCTCGGCCGCCGCGTCGGCCTCGTGCAGCAGCTCCTTCGCCTGCTCGGCGTTGCCGAGCGCCGCCCACGCGCGGGCATGCCCGGCGTACAGCCAGGTCGAGGCCGAGCTGGACGCCGAGACGGCCGACTGGGTGCCGAGCTCGGCGTAGCGCAGCGCCTCGCGGGGCCGGTCCGCCCAGTAGCAGATGAACGACTGCAGCGCCCGGATCCAGGCGCGCAGGCCCGGGTGGTCGGTGTACTCGGCCCACAGCAACGCCGCCCGGGCGTGTGTCAGCGCCAGCTCCGGCTTGGCGATGTCGTTGCCCGCGTACGCGAGCAGCCCGGCCGTGACGGCGGCCATGAAGTACAGCCGCCGCGCGTTGGCCGGGGTCTGCCGCCGGTCGAGCAGCGACAGGATCGTCGCCTGGGTGTTCACGAGGCGCCCGAGGATCGTCGGCAGCGGCCGGACCGGGTACAGCGATGCGAGCTCGACCACCTCGTCGTGCAGCCGTTCGATCGCCTCGCCGCTCATCGGCAGGTCACGATTGAATGCGAACTCGTGTGACTGCTCGGCAGCCATTTCCAGCATCTCCGTCTCTGACTTGGAGGTCGCGCTCCGCCCGCCCCCGCCTTCCCACGGGCGCAGCAGCTCGTCGACCGGAATCGCGAACATCGCGTTGAGCACGCGACGGGTCGAGGGAGTCGTGCCCGACCGTTCCCCGGACGCGAGCCTGCGCAGGTGGCGCGGGCTGATGGTGACCCCGCGCTCCCCGAGGCCGCGGGCCAGCCGCTCGAACTCGGCGGCGACCTCCTCGTAGGTCCGGTCCTGCTGTCGCAGCAGGTGTTCGAGCACCGTCCGCGGTCCCTGGGCGCTGTTACCTGCCATCCGAACCTCCGACGTCGACCACGAATCCCATGATGCGAACCCTCGGGGCCGCTGGAAAGCCCCGGTCCTCACATGGTCCTACGGCGGTCCACACCCGGTCCAGCCATCGACGAAGGCCAGTTAGCGTCGGCGACGTGGTGCCAGACGGAGAACAGCAGCGCCGCGTCACACCCGCCTACTCCTCGCCGCCCCCGGCCGGGATCGGTCGTGACGGGGGCCGGTAGCCGTTGGACACATAGGTGCGCGACAGCGGCTCCGGGATCGTGAAGTAGGCGGCGACCACGGACGCCGGGTCGGTGGCGAGCTCGCCGCGGCCGGGGCGGTCGTCGTGGTCGTCCCAGGCCCAGGGGGCGTGCGCGGCGTCGAGCTTGCAGCGGAAGGTGCCGTTTCCGCAACCATCACGAACACCTTGCGGCGCGTCGCTGGCGAAGGTGCCGGGGGCGGCTAACAGGTCAGGGTCCGCGCGGCGGGTCCACAGGCCGTCCGGGCCGAAAAGATCGACGATTCGGTACCCGACGTCGCGATCGCCCGGGCCCCGCGGCACGCCGGCCTCGGCCGCCGGGTAGTACACGACACCGCGGGAGCCGCCCGAGTACGCCTTCAGGGCGTGGCCGTGCGCCTCCTGCGCGGTGACCGGGTGGGCGCGGCCGTCGCGGGGCGAGACCTGCATGGGCAGGGTGCCGTCCACGGTCTCACCGCCGGTGGACCAGGGGCTGCCGAGCGGGACGTAGGAGTAGAAGTCGCCGTGCGCGACGGTGATCGCGGCGCGCACTCGGCCGTACGGGGTGCCGTCCTTCTCCACGGCCAGCAGCAGGCCTTCGGCGTCGTTCTCGTGCTCGGAGTCGAAGAAGGGGCGGTTCGTCCAGTCGCGGGCGTGGAAGAACATGTACACCACGAACCAGTGCGTCGGCGTCTCCACCACGGAGGCGTAGGCGTACGCCGCGGCCGGGTAACGCTCCGCGTGCTCCCAGTTGTCGCGAGCGTCCCAGTTGCCGTCGAAGTCCACCCGGGTGATCTCGTCGGCGCGGCCGCCGGCCGAGTGCGGGCCGTGCGGGTCGACGGACTGGTGGTGGATCGGTGCCCAGCGCTCGGCGAGCGACTCGTCGCCGGCCGGGCCCCCGTCGACCCCCGCCGCCGGTGTCGGGAGGGTCGGCGCCACGACGCCGGTCCCGGCCAGCAGGGCACCCACGAACACCGACTTGAGCAGTCGCCCGCGCAGCATCTCTCCAGGCTGCCGGGGGTGAGAAGGGCCGCCAGTGGGGCTAACACCCGAGTTCCCACGGGGGCGGGCCGCATCTCACCCCGCCTTGACAGGGCAATTAGGGACTTGGCAAACTCCCTAATGTGCTCGACGTCGAGGTGCTCAAGGCCCTGGGCAACGACCGGCGGCTGGCCATCCTCGGGTGGCTGCGGGACCCGGTCGCTCACTTCCCGGCGCAGCGGGACGGGGACCTGGTCGAGGACGGGGTCTGCTCGGTGTACATCGCCGAGAAGCTCGGGGTGAGCGCGCCGACGGCCAGCGAGCACCTGCGGCTGCTCACCGCGACCGGGCTGCTGCGCGCGAAACGGATCAAGCAGTGGACGTTCTACCGCCGCGACGAGCAGCGCATCGCGGCGGTCCAGCGAATGCTCGGCGGAGGGTGGTGACCGGTGGACGCCGGTAACGCATATGAGCGGTTGATGGGCGTGCTGGACGAGGCCGGGGCGCGGTACCGCGTCATCGACCACGCCCCCGAGGGCCGCACCGACGAGGTGAGCGCGCTGCGCGGCCACGCGACGGCCAGCGCCGCCAAGTGCCTCGTGGTGATGGTGAAGCTGGACAAGCGCACCAGCCGCTACTACCTCGCCGTCGTGCCCGGCGACGCCCGCGTCGACCTGCAGGCGCTCAAGTCGCTCGCCGGCGGCACGTACGTCGCCTTCGCCTCCACCGACAAGGCCGAGACCCTGGCGGGCAGCGTCAGCGGCACCATCCTGCCGTTCAGCTTCCACCCCGACCTGACGCTCGTCGCCGACCCGGCCCTGCTGAAGCACCCGGAGATCTACTTCAACGCCGCCCGCCTCGACCGCTCCCTGGCACTGTCCACGGAGGACTACACGCGGCTGGCCGAGCCGCTGCTGCACCCCATCACCGCGTAGTCAGATCCAGCGGCCGCCGAGCCACATGCGGCCGAGCCACTGGGCGTACGTGATGTGGCCGCCCGTGTAGATGGGGTAGAAGTAGGCGAAGCAGGCGGCGACGAGCAGCATGTAGATGCCGGCGATCCACGAGCCGACCAGGCGGCGGTCGCTGCCGGGGCGCCGCGGCGGGCCGATGATCGCGCCGAGCACGTAGACGACCGCGAGGACCAGGAACGGCTCGGCGGGTAGGGCGTAGAAGTAGTACATCGTGCGGTGCGCCGGCATCGACTCGAACCACGGCAGGATGCCGGCCAGCGCGCACGCCATGAACAGCCAGGCGCGGCCGTCGCGGCGGGCGATCGCCAGCCAGCCGAGTGCCGCCAGCGCGGGCAGGAACGACCACCACAGCAGCGGCGTGCCGAGCAGCAGGACCGTCGAGGCGCAGCTGCTCCCGTCGCACGCGACGTTGCTTTCGTATGCGAACAGGACCGGGCGGCCCAGCAGGAGCCACTGCCAGGGCCACGACTGGTAGCGGTGCGGTGTGTCGAGGGTGCTGTGGAAGTGGTACGCCTCCTGGTGGTAGTGCAGCAGGTTCACCAGCGGGTCGACGAGGCGGTCGTGCGGCAGGCCGTGCGACTGGGCGTACCAATGCCGGAAATAGCCGTCGTCGGAGGCGAACCAGCCGGTCCAGGCGCTCACATAGGTGACGAGGGCGATGCCGGCGATGGCGAGGGCCCAGCCCGCCGCCGGGGCGAGGCTGTCGGCGATCCAGTGCCGGGCGCCGGCGCTGCGGCGCGCGCTCATGTCGAAGACGGCGACGAGGGTCGCGAACAGCACGAGGTACCACAGGCCGCTCCACTTGACCGCGCAGGCGCAACCGAGCGCGACCGCGCACGCGATGCGGTACCACGGCACGCCCAGCCGCGCCCGCCGGTTCGGCTTCCCGCCCGCCTCCAGCAGTGCCAGCCAGCGCGCGCGGCGCTGCTCCCGGTCGAGGACCAGCAGCAGGAACGCCACGACGATCCAGAACATGAGGAACACGTCGAGCAGCGCGGCCCGCGACAGCACCAGGTGCATGCCGTCCATCGCCATCAGCAGGCCCGCGGCGGCGGCGAGGATCGGGGAGCGCAGCAGCCGCCACGTCGCCATCATGATCAGCAGGATCGAGGCGGTGCCGGCGAGGACGGCCATGATGCGCCAGCCGAAGGCGTTGTACCCGAACACCTGCTCGCCCACGGCGATCATCCACTTGCCCAGCGGCGGGTGCACGACGTACTCCGGCGTGCCCTGCTCCGGCACCCACTCGACGCCGCGCTGCAACAGGTCCTGCGCCTCGTTGGCGTAGTAGACCTCGTCGAACATGACCTCGCGCGGCCGGCCCAGGTTGAGCAGCCGCAGCACCAGCGCCACGCCCGTCACGAGGAGCGCGGCCCACCAGAACGCCGCCGGATACCGCCCGGGCCCCGCGAGCCGCCGCCGCACGACGGCCGGCACCACCCCCGTGTCCATTCGGACGATCCTAGACGCCGACCCGCACGGCTAGTCGAAATCCTGCGGAGGCTGCATGAGCTCCCGCAGCCGGCCCAGGTCGATCGCCGGGTCCCCGGCCGGCTTCGGGTTGCGCTGCGCCGCGGCCAGGTGCGCCGCGACCAGGCGGTGCACGGCCTCGGCCTCCCCGGCCTCGATGTGCGCGAGGATCCGGCCGTGCTCCTCGCCCGCCGCCTTTCTTTGCCGCAGTGGTACCCCATGAGGCTCGGTCCGGCTCGCCCAGCCCTCCTCGTGACTCGACCACAGCGCTTCGAGGGCGCCGGCGAGCACGATGAGGGGCGGGTTGCCGCACAGGCTCACGAGGGCCTCGTGGAAGCGGCGCGACACGGCGACGGCGCTGGGCAGGTCGGCGATGCTGTCGAGGTACTCCTCGTGCAGCTCGCGCAGCCGCGGTACCACGGCACGGGCCCGGTCCCGGCGGCTGGCGCACAGCGCGGCGCAGGCCGGCTCGACGTGGCGCAGCGCCGCCGCCACGTCGCCGATGCCGGCCTGCTGCGCGGCCAGGACCAGCCCGAGGTTGTACCCCAGGTTCGCCGGGGACGGCCGGTGCACGATCGCACCGCCGAGCCGTCCCCGGCGCACCGTGATGAGCCCCTCCGCCTCCAGGATGCGCATCGCCTCGCGGAACGTGGGCATGCTGACCGGGTAGCGGCGGATCAGCTCCTCCGACTTCGGCAGCGGGTCGCCGTCGGCGAGCTCGCCGCGGATGATCCGCGCCCGGATGTGGTCGGCCACCTGCTCGGCGAGCCGATGGACTCGCACCTGTGGCTCCACCACCGCGAGACTAGTAGGCGTCGGGATTGTCCTGCACGGCGGCCGGCACCGGGTGCCGGTAGAGGTTGGCGGCGTTCTCCCACGTCATCTTGCGGATGTCGGCCGCCGGCAGCCCGCCGATCTCCTCCTCGATGACCCGCTGGGTGTGCGGCCACGTCGAGTCGCAGTGCGGGTAGTCCTGCTCGAGCAGGATGTGGTCGACGCCGATGACGTCGCGCAGCGCGAACGACGACGGGTCCTCGACGGCGCAGAAGTAGAAGTTGCGCAGCAGCACCTCGGCCGGGGTGAGCTCGATGCCCTTCCACGTGCCGTACATCTCGTGGTAGCTCAGCATGTGGTTGAGCCGGTCGACGAGGCCGGGCACCCAGCCGATCCCGCCCTCCGAGAGCACGATCTTGATGTCCGGGAAGCGGACCGGGATGCGCGAGTACAGCCAGTCGACGGCGGAGAACATGGAGTACCCGAAGAACAGCACCCCGACCACGTCCGGCGGCGCGTCCTCGGCGGTCGACGGCGACGTGCCCGACGACCCGATGTGGAGGTTCACGACGGTGCCGGTCTCGGCGCAGGCGCGCATGATGGGGTCCCAGTGCCCGGTGTGCAGCGACGGCATCCCGAGCATGTGCGGCGCCTCGGTGAACGTGACCGCCTTGAAGCCGCGCTCGGCGTTGCGGTAGATCTCCTGCGCGCCGACCTCGGGGTCGAGGAAGTAGGGCAGCTGGCAGGGGATCATCCGGTCCGGGTACGCACCGGACCACGCCTCGATGTTCCAGTCGTTCCACGCCCGCGTGGCGGCCAGCGCGAGCTCGGCGTCCTTTGTGGACAGCTGCAGCCGCTGCCCGGCGAAGCCCGGCAGGAACGATGGGAAGCACAGCGAGGCGTACACCCCGCTGAGGTCCATGTCCTTGATGCGCTCGTGGATGTCCCAGGAGCCGCGGCGCATGTCGTCGAAGCGGCTGGGTTCCATGCTGTACTCGTCGACGGGCCGCCCGACGACGGCGTTGAAGCCGACGTTCGGGAACTCGTTGCCGTCGTACATCCAGACGTGGCTACCGTCGCGCTCGACGACGCGCGGGGTCTGCTCGGCGTACTTGGCCGGCATGCGCCCCTCGAACGCGTCGGGCGGCTCGACGATGTGGTCGTCGACGGAGATGAAGGTGTACTTGCGCTCCTGCCGCGGCGGGTCGGGCAGGAACGTGACCTTGTTGCGGTCGGCGGTGGTGAAGGCGGTGTTGCGCAGCAGTTCGTCGATGGAAGCCATGGGGTGTCGCTCCAATCAGTCCAGTACTTCGGGCTCGCGGCGCAGCAGTGAACGCACCGCGCCGGCCCAGAACACATCGGTCCCGCGCTCCAACAGGGAGCGCTTCATGCCGTGGCGCAGCCCTGGTGCGATCGCGAGGGGATCGCGCCCGAGCAGCATGACGTCGTAGGCGAGCCGGCAGACCCGGTCGATGCTCGCCGAGCGGTAGGTCGCCTCCTGGATCGTCGGCGCGGTGACGATGATCCCGTGGCTGGCGAGGATGACCACGGACTTGTCCCCGATGCGCCGCGCGAGGTCGGCCCCGAGCTCGGCGTCGTCGACCTCACCCGTGTACTCGTGCACGAACGCCAGGTCCCCGTCGAACATGGACCCGGTCTGGTGCACGATCTCGGGCAGCACCCCGACGGCGGCGAGCACGGTCACGTAGTACGGATGGTTGTGCACCACGACCCGCGCGTCGGGCCGCATGCGGTGCAGCTCGGTGTGGATGTGGAAGGCCGGCGTGACGTCCCACTGCCCGTCCACGACGGCCCCGTCCCGGTTGACGACGCAGAGGTCCGAGGCGCGCACCTCGTTCCACCACAACCCCCACGGGTTGATCCACATGTCCCCGTCGTCGTTCTTGACCATGGTGATGTGCCCAGCGATGTTCTCGCTGAACCCGTCGCGGGCCAGGATGCGAAACGCACAGGCGAGGGCCTGCGCATCGCTGAGCTCCACCCCGATCGGCGGCGTGATGCGGGGCGACCACACGGCCGCACCCCCTTGCCGAACCGCAGCCGTCACGTCACTCGCCCTCCACTCCCGAAGACCAAATCATTTAAAAGATTTACCAAGCAGCACCGCGAAAAGCAAGCAATCGCTTGGTTGGCTTCGGCGGTCCGGGGGGTGCCGAGGGCGACTACCGGCTCTGTCAGCGTCGGCGTCCTCGGGTGGATCATGTCCGGTGTGAGTTTTGACCTGTACGTCTGGCACGAACCCGACTCGATCACCGTCGGCGACGCCGAGACGAAGCTGGAGCGCCATCACGACGGCGAGCCGGCAGTGTTCGCGGCGGATCCGGCGGTCGGCCGGTGCTTCGACGCGCTCGTCGAGCGCTTCCCGCTGGAGGGCGACGACTCGGCGTGGAGCGTGCCGCCCGCCCGGTCCGAAACCCTGCTGGAGCTGTTCTGCGTGTCCCATCGCGGGCCCGAGATCGCCGACGTGCTGCGCGATCTCGCCGCCGAGCACGGCGTCGTCTGCTACGTGGTCTTCCCCCGCCGGCTGCAGCCCGACGGCCCGGGGTTCGCGCCGCGCTTCACGATGACGTCGGCGGCGCTGCGCAAGGTGTACGACCCCGACGCGGACGAGGTGCGGCGGCAGGTCACGCGGGTCGGGCGCGGCAACGAGTTCACGATCCTGGAGCGGGCGGACGGGCGGTTCGCGCAGGTCGGCTACGGCGACTTCGTCAGCGTGCCGCCCGGTACGTACGCGCTGGAGTACCGCGAGGGCGACGATCAGCACCAGGCGAAGACCACCGACGTGGCGATGGCCGTCCGGTTCCTGCAGGAGTTCCTGGCCGGCGACGAGACCTGGAAGCGCCGGCACCTGTGGCGGCGGCTCGAGCTCTGAGGCCCGGGCCGCCGCACGGGTTCGCCCTAGGCCCTGTCCTGCCGATCATGCCTGCCTGCGCCGGGCCCAGATTCCGCCTGCGCACGTCCCGCGAAAGCCCGGTTACAACACCGGTAGCCTGGCTTCCGCGGGCCGCACGCAGACGAAATCTGGACCTCGTCTCGGCTCGACATGATCGGCAGGACAGGGCCTAGGGCCTGTCTCGTGGATCAGCGCGGCCTAGGATCTCACCAAAGGGTGCCGGCGGTGCGGATGGTGTCGAGCAGGACCCAGACGGCGTAGCTCGCCGTCAGCAGCGCGACGGCCGCCCCGGCGAA